>NZ_DAIUCE010000011.1:0-30740 GCF_036846325.1 Ligilactobacillus sp.
CCTCTCGTGGATGGACGAGGAGCGCGACGTGAGCACATGGCTGGGAATCGGAACGATTGTATATCCTTGTTTTTGAAATTCAGCAGCTTTCTTTTGGAACTCATCCGCAAAAATCAAGCGATATCGGTAATCCCCCATAAACTTGTATCTTGTAACGTAGGCTTTCATGGCTTCATCATATTTATAGAGGGCTTGATTCAAAATCAGCCTGCACCCTGCCTTTTCCCATCCCCTGCAATCTTCGCAGATTGTTTTTCTGGTCATTTGTCTGCCGCAACCGGGACATGAGGTCTTGAAATCAATTCTTTCGAACTTTTGCAGACAGTTTTCGCAAGCAACCGGTCGCGCCAACGGTCTGAAAGAAAACAAAAAGTCAAAGGTCATGTCCTGTTTCAGTTTTCTTCCGCATAACAGGCATTCGTTCACTTAAAATATCGCCTTGCCTTTCGATTCATCCTCCTGATCTGTTCAATCGAGCCTTTAATCCGTCTGGTATAATTATCGCAGAAAAATCTCACGTGTCCGTCCGGCCTTTCGCTGCTTCTTCCGGCACGTCCGGCAATCTGAACAAGCGCAGGCAGATTGAATTCCGATGAGTCTGCACAAAGAACCAGAACATTCAGCTTTGGAAAAGTCACGCCGCGTTCCAGGATCGTCGTCGTCACCAGGTACTGGCATCTCCCGTCACGCATGGCCTGAACCTTCTCGATTCTTTCCGGATCCCCTGCATGAACCGTTGTTCCTGAACAACTCTCAGGCAAAACTTTCCGAAGGCTTTCATGAACCTTTTCCAACAAATCGATTGTCGGCACGAAAACCAAAAAAGGATATCCTTCATCCTCAAATTCCGTCAAGGATTTTTTGACTGCACCGGGAATTTCTTCAGAAAAAAGCTTTTCCCTTAATCGAAAACAACAGACGACTTGGGGAACGGGAAGCGGATTCTGATGAAATCGAACCGGCAGGTAAATCACGTCGACTTCCTTCTTTTTTATCTTCACTTGCAGTTTTTCATCAGGCGTTGCCGTCAGAAAAAGTCGGGTTCCACCTGCCTTCAACGCATTTCCAGCTGCATATTCAAGTGATTCGTTACCGAGAAACGGGAAGGAATCAACTTCATCAATAATCATCAAGTCAAATGCGTGATAGAATCTCATCAGCTGATGCGTCGTACACAATACGAACGGCGTATATCGGTATTTTGAATCTGAACGACTATGAAGACAGACGATGTCGACCGTTGCAAAAGCCGCTTTCAATCTTGGAAAAAGCTCATTGATCACGTCAATTCTCGGTGCGGCAAAACAGATACGCCTGCCCTTGATCAAAGCATCCTGCAACGTTGCAAAAGTCATCTCCGTCTTGCCGGCACCGGTAACCGCCCAAAGCAAATGGTCACCAGGCAGGGATGCTGCCTTCAGCAAGGCATCAGATGCCGTTTTCTGCTGATTCGACAGCTTTCCGTGCCAGCTCAAGACACCCGGTCCATATTTTGGAAAGGCGTTTGGTTCCCTGATGCTGTATAATGTAGTAGAAGTCGACATTCTGCCGAGCATGATGCAATGGGGGCAATAGAAATCACCGTTTGGCAGCAGAACTTCCCTTAGAGGGGTCTTTTTGCCACACCGTTGGCAAAAAAGACGTTTCCCATCGATTTTGACAGCCGGACGTTTTTCCAGACAAGGCAGTCCGTTGAGTTTCTCTTCATCCGTCCGGCAGGAAATTGCCGTTGTCTGGCGTCCATAAAACATTTCAACATTAATCATCAAACTCATCCCCCTGATATATAAATACGCAAAAATCATCCAAATTTTTTTGAAAGGACAAAAAAATGAATCAACCCTACCTGACTATCAAAGAAGACGGCTCAATTGAGCAAACCATCAGAAAATCACAGTTCATCTGCTGTATTTTCAGAATAGAAAACGAGGAACAGGCCCGGGAAATCCTTGCAAGACAACGTTCCCTGCATAAAAAGGCCACCCACGTCTGTTTCGCTTACATGACCGGCGATCAAGATCAGATTCAGCGCGAGTCGGACAACGGTGAACCGCAGGGAACTGCAGGCGTTCCCATCCTTGAAGTCCTGAAAGCAAATAAGATTCATGACGTTCTGGCAGTCGTCATTCGTTATTTCGGCGGAATCAAACTGGGAGCAGGCGGCCTGATCAGAGCCTACAGCAGTTCATGTGCCCAGGCAATCGAAGCCGTCGGCATCGTCAAGCGAGTCGTTCAGACAAAAGTCACTGTAACGATTGAATATCCGCTTTGGGGCAAGCTGCAGAATTTCCTGACAAACGATGAAATCGCCCTGCTTGATACGATCTACACCGATAAGATTCAGGCCGTTGTCTGTGTCGATTCCGACAAGCTTGATGATTTCAAGCAAAGAGTCATGGACCTGCTTGCCGGAAACTGCCTGTTTGAAACAGGCGCAGATGTTTTCAATGAAGTCGCAGTCTGAAAAAGAGCCGGGAAATCCCAGCTCTTTTTTTAATACTGGCTTTTATGCACAAAAAAAGCTCCTCGACTGAGAAGCTACTTGTTTTTCCTTGAATCAGAACCGGAGAGTTTCAAAACCAGATTTCTTATAAAATTCAGCAACGGCTGCCTCGTATCGCCTACAAGTCCGATAACCTCAACGAAGATTTCAAGCCCGAACAAGGTCGCCACCGTCAAAAGCAGCGATCCCCACAGATTTGAAAATGAATACAGCAGCGAAATGCATGAAAAAATCAGTGCGATTCCGTAGATGACAAGGACCGTCTGCGTATGACTCAGACCCATTTGCATCAGCCGATGGTGCAGATGGTGCTTGTCAGCCTGTGAAATCGGACGATTATTCAGCTTGCGCCGCAAAATGGCATACACCGTATCGGTAATCGGAACGCCCAGAATGATCACGGGAATGATGATCGTGATGAACGTTGCATTTTTCAAACCATAAAGCGAAAAAACCGAAATCATGAATCCAATGAACAGTGAACCCGTATCGCCGAGGTAAATTTTCGCCGGGTGAAAATTATACGGCAAGAACCCGGCGAGTGCCGCTACCATTGTAAACATCATGATTGAAACAAAAGTATTCGTAACGTTTAAGAAGAAATACCCCGTCACGGCACTGGTCGTCAGGGCAATCATCGCCACGCCGCAAGCCAGGCCGTCGAGTCCGTCGATCAGGTTCACGGCATTCGTGATGGCGGCAATCCAAAGCAGCGTAATCGGCAGGCTCAGCCAGCCAAGCTGAACGGTTCCCACAAACGGTATCGTCAGCGTCGTCATCCTGATTCCCGCTGCAAAATACACGACCAGGGACGCAAGCAGGATTCCGAACATTTTTTGTCTAGGTTTCAATTCATAAATATCGTCAATAATTCCAGTCAGGATAATCACAACTTCTGCAGCAAACAACGGCCAAATCTGATTGCTTGGATATTGATTCCTGAGCAATGCGAAGTTTGCGATATTAAATGCGATGAAAATCGCCAGTCCGCCCATTGTCGGCATTGGCACTTTGTTAACGCGTCTTGCATTCGGGTTGTCCACTGCGCCGATTTTCAGCGCAAGTCCTCGAATCAAAGGAGTCAAGGCAAGCGACAGCAAAAACGTCGCAGCCATTGATGCAAGTATCTTATACATATGCCGTCCTCTTTCTGTTAGTTCACTGTGCGCAAACACGGCCGATTCCGCACAACAAATCTGCGGGCATGAAAGCCTACAGGTACAGAATACATTTTACCATAAGAGTAAAACAAATAAAAGACAAGGCCCCAAATCATGAAACTGACGCCATCATCCGCAAAAATGACGCTAAAAAATAAAAATCCGAGAAAATCTCGGATTTCAAACGACGTCTTCATGACTTGAAAAACGTTTCAAAACTACTTCTTCAAATGATAGCTGTACGTTGACACGATGATGTTTTCCCTGGAACCAAGTGCCTGACGCAATCTGAAACTCGTCTGGTTGTGCAGAATGTTCTGCCATGGTTTTTTAGGAACAAACTGCGGCACAAGCACTGTCACGGAGTAATTTCGATTGACCGAATCCTTGGCAATGACGTCACAGAATCTGAGAACCGGAGTAACAACTGAGCGGTAAGACGAGTGCAGATCGACAAATCGCACGTCAGGAAATGCCATCTTGAATTCATTTGCCGTCTCATGCTCCTTTTTAGGATTGGTATCAAATGAAACGTGCATCGCAATGACGTTTTCGCTGATTGAACGCGCATAGTTGATGGCTCCCGTAGTGACGTGCGTTACCGAACTGACAAGCACGATTACGGTCGAACCGCTATAGTCGTGCAATTGCTGCTCCTCGCTCAGACGCAGCTGCGTTGCAACCGCAACATAGTGAGCATGAATCTTGTAGAATGCAAACAAAAGCAAAGGCATAATCACAAGATACGGCCAGACGTTGCTGAAGTGCAGGAAGAACAGGAAGACAACAAGCGCAAGGGAAATCAAGGCACCCAGCAGGTTGAAGAACGAATTCAGGATCCAATGCCGGCCTCGTTCGCGGTACCAGTGAATGATCATTCCCGATTGCGACAAGGTAAACGGCACGAACACACCAACCGCATAAAGCGGAATCAGCAGGTTTGTCTGTCCATGGAAAATGAAGATCAGGACAATCGCACCGACAGCAAGCGAAATAATCCCGTTTGAGTAACCTAAGCGATCGCCCTTGTCCATAAACATGTGTGGCATGAATTTATCTTTCGCAAGATTATACGCCAGAATCGGAAATGCCGAAAAACCGGTATTTGCAGCAACAGCCAGAATCATTGCGGTCGAAAGCTGCAAAAGGTAGAAGAATACGCCATGACCGAACACGGCAATCCCGATTTGAGAAAGCACCGTTTGCTTGCCGTTCGGCAAAATTCCAAGGTAATAGCTCAAAAATGTGATGCCGCCAAAGAAAATGCCCAAAATGACGGCCATGATTGCCAAAGTATTGGCGGCATTCCTGCGTTTGGGCTCTTTAAAATTAGGCACGGCATTGCTGATGGCTTCGACGCCGGTCAATGACGATGAACCGGCCGAAAAAGCCTTTAAAAACAAAATCATCGTCATTCCGGGAACTGCTTGCCCCACATGAGCACAGGCAGAGTATTCAATTCTGCCGGTTGCAATATTGAACAGTCCCCAACCGATCATTGCGACGATCATCACAACGAAGAAGTAGACGGGAACAGTTAAGAATGAAGCAGATTCACGCATTCCGCGCAGATTAAGCGTCATGATGAACAAAACGATAATGACCGAGATCGCGATGCTGTGATTGCTGAGCGCAGGAATCGCGGACGTGATTGCTTCAGTCCCGGACGTAACGGAAACAGCGACCGTCAGCATGTAATCGACCAGAAGAGAACCGCCGGCAACAAGCCCTGCACCGGTTCCCCAATTCTTGGTCGCAACAACGTATGCGCCGCCACCCGAGGGATACGCATTGATGATCTGACGATATGACATCGTGATTGCAAAAAGCAAGACGAGCACGATTCCGGCCGCCGGCAGGGCATACCAGGTAGCTGCAGCAGAAAGCACCAGCAGTGCAGTTGTGATCTGCTCAGTACCATATGCAACTGAAGATAAAGCATCAGACGACAATAAAGCCAAGGCCTTGAACTTGGTCAATGACTGACCGCCCTCATCAGCTGTTTTCAATGGTTCCCCGATTAACAGCCTTTTTAAATAACGATACATAGCGATTTTTCTCCTTTGTAAAAAACAACTTCCGAAATACCTCAAATCCGTAAGCTGCAAATTATCAATGTATTAACTGCGCCGTATTCATACATTCTACACCATTGTTTAAATTAATGCACACCCAACTTATGCATTGATTCAAGTGTTGTAAATACGATTTATTATATAGCCTTTTACAAATTAATTCAAGAAGCTTGCAAACGTAAACAAATAATCCCGGGAACCGTACAACTCGGTCCTCGGGATTACTGCCGGATTTATGACTTTTTACATCATGCCGCCTTGTGGCATTTGCGGAGCGGCTTCCTTTGGCTCCGGCTTGTCAGCAACGACTGCTTCAGTCGTCAGCAGCAAAGCTGATACGGAAGCTGCATTTTGCAATGCGGAACGAGTTACCTTGGTTGGATCGACGATGCCTTCCTTAACCATGTCAACCCATTCATCGGTTGCTGCATTATAACCGATTCCCGGTTCCTGTTCCTTAAGTTTTTCAACGATTACGGAGCCTTCCAGACCTGCATTTTCGGCAATTTGACGAACAGGTTCTTCCAACGCGCGCTTGACGATATTGATACCCGTTTGAACGTCGCCGCTTTCCTTCAAATCTGCAACAGCACCGATAACGTTTACCAATGCCGTGCCGCCACCAGGAACGAATCCTTCTTCAACGGCTGCGCGCGTAGCGTTCAAGGCATCCTCAATGCGGTACTTGCGTTCCTTCAATTCCGTTTCGGTTGCAGCACCGACCTTGATGACTGCAACGCCGCCGGCAAGTTTTGCCAGACGTTCCTGAAGCTTTTCACGATCGAAATCGGAAGTCGTTTCGGCAATCTGCTTTCTAAGCTGATCCACGCGTTCCTTAATCTGTGCCTTGTCACCCGAACCCTCGACAACAGTCGTGTTCTCCTTTGTAACTGTGACGCGGCCTGCGGTACCAAGCTGGCTGATTGTTGCATCCTTGAGCTGCAAGCCAAGATCGTCAGTGATTACCGTTGCGCCCGTCAAAATGGCGATATCCTGCAACATTGCCTTGCGACGGTCGCCAAATCCGGGAGCCTTGACAGCAACAACGTTGAACGTGCCGCGAATCTTGTTCAGGACAAGCGTTGGCAATGCTTCGCCGTCAACGTCGTCTGCGATGATCAGCAAAGGACGGCCTTGTTCAACGATTGACTGAAGAAGCGGCAGGATTTCCTGAATGTTTGAAATCTTCTTGTCCGTTACCAAAATGTAAGGATTGTCAAGATCTGCCTCCATCTTGTCATTATCGGTTACCATGTACTGTGACAAGTAGCCGCGGTCGAACTGCATTCCTTCAACAACGTCAAGCGAAGTGTCAATGCCCTTTGATTCTTCAATCGTGATTACGCCGTCATTTCCGACCTTTTCCATTGCATCGGCGATAAGCTTGCCTGTTTCTTCATTTGCAGAAGAGATGGATGCAATCTGGGCAATGTCGCTCTTTGACTCAACCTTGTGAGACATCTTCTTCAACGCATCAACGGCAGTTTTCGTTGCAAGCTCAATCCCGCGACGAATGCCGACAGGATTTGCACCTGCAGTGACGTTCTTCATGCCTTCATTTACGATTGCCTGAGTCAGAACCGTTGCCGTCGTCGTTCCGTCGCCTGCGATGTCGTTTGTCTTTGAAGCAACTTCAGCAACAAGCTTTGCACCCATGTTTTCAAAATGGTCTTCCAATTCAATTGCCTTGGCAATCGTCACGCCGTCATTCGTGATTGTCGGAGCACCGTATGACTGCTCCAGGACAACGTTGCGGCCCTTGGGACCGATTGTCGACTTGACAGTATCTGCAAGCTTGTCAACGCCTGCAAGCATCTTTGAACGAGCATCTTCTGAAAACTTGATTTCCTTTGCCATTATTAATTTCACCTCATGAAAATTCTTGAATTATGAATAAAACCGTCGTCATTCAACAACTGCAACGATGTCGTTTTCGCGAACTACCAGGTACTTTTCGCCTTCATAGCTCACTTCTGTTCCGGCATACTTGTCAAATACGACCGTATCTCCTTCCTTGACAGAAGGAACGACCTTTTCACCGTTATCAAGGACACGTCCTGCACCAACGGCCAATACTCTGCCCGTTTGCGGCTTTTCCTTTGCATTGCCTGCAAGAACGATTCCGCCAACGGTCTGTTCCTCTTCTTTTTGAACCTCTAAAATGACACGATCTCCTAATGGTTTAAGCACGTTATATCCCTCCAAAGTCTTTTTTAGCACTCTCAACGTTTAAGTGCTAACTAATTACAATTCCTACTATAACCACTTTCAGAATTAATTGCAAGCATTTTTTATCACTCTCAGGTAAAGAGTGCTAAAAATATGTTCTAAAACCGCATCACTCCGCACTTTTCAATGGGTCAAAAAAGTTGTTAAGGTTTGGTAAAGGCCACTTCAGGCTCTTATGTGCTATAATGGTAAAAGCTCAAAATCGAAAGGAAAGAAGGCTCTTCTCTTGAACAGACAAAATTCAGCCAACGGTCTTGCACTGACAGGCGCCTACCTTCTCATCATGATTTGTCAGGTCATGATTCCGCGTTATTTCCACAACGGACCCGCCTACCTGATCTGCACGCTCGTCTGGCTGCTTGGCGCCTTGGCGATGCTTCTTCTTAACAGGAAATTCCCGTTTGAAAACCCCGTTGATTCGCCCGGAAAATGCACTCAAGCTTCACATGAAGCAATTCTGATCGGTCTTGGCCTTGTCGCAACGCTCGCTGCGCAGCTGCTGCTTACCTCATTTGAGGTCAGCATTCTGCATCAGCCGTCCGGATCCGAAAACACCAACATGTTCATTGAGATCATTCATCGGTATCCGTACTACTTCCTGTGTCCGGTAATTGCAGCTCCGATTACCGAAGAACTCGTCTTCAGGAAATTCTTCTTCGGCAACTTTTCAAGCGTGCTCCCCAAATTAGCCTGCGCGCTGATTTCAAGCACTGTATTTTCAATGTGCCACGGCGACGGACACTTCATCGTCTATGCGGCAATCGGACTTATCCTGTGCTATGTTTATGAAAGAAGCGGCAAAATCAGAACCGGCATGATCGTGCACATGCTGATGAATCTGACGGTCATGCTCATCAGTCTATAGAAAAAGCCGGAAAGAAATCCTTTCCGGCCGAGTTCCTAAGACTGCTTCTCCAAATCAAGGAAGTAAATCAAGGTTTGAAGCTCATTCGTGAGATCGACGTTTTGGACCAGCACGGACTCGGGCACGGATATTCTGAGCGGCGTAAAGTTCAAAATTCCCTTGACCCCCACTTCAACCAGATCGTCCGTAACTCCCTGAGCAACATTGGCAGGAACCGTCAGAATCACGATTTCAATCTGCTGAATCCTGAGCTGCTCCTTCATGTCCTCCATCGGATAAATCGGCACGCCGCTTTGAATCGTTCCGGTAATTTCTTCGTTGATGTCAAATGCAGCGTTGATTCTCACGTTGTTGCTTTTATGAAAATTGAAGTTGAGCAACGCATGACCAAGATTGCCGACACCGATCAAGGCAACGTTTGTCAGCTTGTCCTGGTTGAGCGTCTTTTTGAAAAATTCCAAAAGATTCTCGACATCATAGCCATAGCCACGTTTTCCAAGTGCTCCGAAATACGAAAAGTCCCGGCGGATCGTTGCAGAATCAACTTTGACAGCCTCAGCCAGTTCATTTGAGCTGACGCGCTTCTTGCCGGCATCGGACAACATATTCAGATAGCGATAATAAATCGGCAAACGTTTGGCCGTGGCCTTGGGAATATTTTGCGATGTCATAGGATAGTCCCCCTGTCTGTCATGCTTACCTGTAAATTTTAGCATACAAATTCAAACATTAAAACAAAAAAGTTACTTAATTCACAAACTTTGATGAAAAACGAAATTGATATAAAGCTCTTCTAAACGCTTACATAAAATGTTTGTGAATAATTTCCACAATCAATGAAAAGGTGAACCAAATGATACTATTACAAGTTCAACAAGTTGCCCGCTATTTTGGGGCAGATACCTTGTTCGAAAACGTCAGTCTGGACGTTTCGGACAACTCACGGATTGCGCTCGTCGGTCGCAACGGAGTCGGCAAATCGACGCTGCTCAAGATGATTATCGGAAACGAGCCGCCAGACGCGGGCCAGATAACAAGGAAAAAAGGCCTGACAATCGGATATCTCGCGCAGAATACAGGGCTTGAATCAGACAAGACGATTTACGCTGAAATGCTCGGCGTCTTCGAAAGACTTCAGATTATGGAAAGAAATCTGCACGAAATGGAGGCAGAAATTGCCGATCCCGGTACAGATCATTCATCTGCCGCATATTCGCAGCTTTTGAACCAGTACGATCAGCTGCTTCATGACTTTGAAGAACAAAACGGATACGGATATGAAGCAGAAATCCGTTCGGTGCTCCACGGCTTTCATTTTGAACAGGAAGACTATGACCGCAAGATCTCATCTCTTTCCGGCGGTCAGAAAACGCGGCTTGCCCTGGCCAAACTGCTTTTGGAACAACGTGACCTGCTTATTCTGGACGAACCTACGAACCACCTTGACATCGACACTTTAACCTGGCTTGAAGGATACGTTCAAAACTACAAGGGCGCACTGCTCATCGTTTCGCATGACCGCTACTTCCTTGACCGAATCGTAAACGAAGTCTATGAAATCAGCCATCATCACAGCAGCTACTACAAGGGAAACTATTCGGCATATATCGATCAAAAGGCCGAACGACTGCGTCAGGAATGGAAGAATTACGAAAAGCAGCAGGTCGAAATTTCCAAACTGGAAGATTTCGTAAACAAAAACCTGGTTCGTGCCTCAACCACCAAGCGTGCGCAAAGTCGCAGAAAACAGCTTGAAAAAATGGACCGGCTCGAGCGTCCTGAAGGAGACGAAAAGGGACCTCATTTCAAATTCACGGCCGACTCGCAAAGCGGAAACATCGTTTTAACCGTCAAGGATGCCGCAATCGGCTATGACGGCCGCATCATTTCTTCGCCAATCAATATCGATCTGCGTAAAAATCAGGTCATGGCCATCGTCGGTCCGAACGGAATCGGAAAATCAACGCTTTTGAAAAGCGTCTTAGGGCAAATTCCGTTTATCAAGGGCAGCTCTGAATTCGGCACGAACGTCAAGGTCGGATACTACGATCAGGAACAGCATAATCTGCATGACAGGAAAACCGTTTTAAACGAGCTTTGGGATGACCATCCGACAACGCCGGAAAAAGACATTCGCTCGATACTCGGCAGTTTTCTCTTTATCGGCGATGATGTTTCCAAAGTCGTTCACAACCTGTCCGGCGGCGAAAAGGCCCGTCTGCTTTTAACCAAGCTTGCCATGAAGCATGATAATTTCCTGATACTTGACGAACCGACCAATCACCTTGACATCGACAGCAAGGAAGTCCTTGAAAATGCCGTCAGGGACTTTGACGGAACCGTTCTGTTCGTTTCCCATGACCGCTATTTCATCAACAAGGTGGCAACCTGCGTCCTCGAAATTGCTCCGCAGGGTTCAACGCTTTATCTCGGCGACTATGACTATTATCTTGAAAAAAAAGCAGAGCAGGAGGAAATTGCCGCTGCCAGATCAGCAGCTGAAGAACCGGTTGAAAATTCTCCAAAGGAAGTCTCAAACGGAAAAGTCAACTATCAGCAGGGCAAGGAACGTCAAAAACAGGAACGCAGACTAAGACGCAGCGTTGAGGAATTAGAACAACTCGTCGAAAGGCTTGACGCTCAGAAAAACGACCTGGAAAATCAGATGGCCGCACCGGAAAATTATAACGACTTGGAGAAAATGAGCGAACTTCAGGCAAAGCTGCAGGAAATTTCCGAAAAACTCGATGAAGCAGAAGAAAACTGGGAACAGGCAAGCATGGAGCTGGAAGAATTCCTGGCCTGATCAGATTGGCTGAGCAGCACTGCATTTATCAAAAAGAGCAGTTTACATGCATCAAAATCAGGAAAATGCCGGACAACGTCAGTCAAATCGACTGCATTGTCCGGCATTTCATTTAATTCAAGAGGAAAACGGAAATCCCTCCCCGGTTTTCTGTTGTTTTCAAATCATCTATGACATTTCACTGATCCACTCAAATTCCAGGCTTGGATCCGCATTGAGATCCAGTCCCCCTCTGATTCCTGCCCGATATGCTTCATACCCGGCGGCTCCGATCATTGCCGCATTGTCGCCGCAAAGTCTGAGCGGTGCCTTGATCAGTTCAACGCCGTCAAATGCCCGAAGCTCTTCGTCAAGTCGCTTTCTCAAGCCTTGATTGGCTGCAACTCCTCCGGCAAGAATAAGTTGTCTTACAGGAAATTCCTTCAGGCATCTAACCGTCTTCTCCGCCAAAACGTCGATGACGCTTTGCTGAAAACTGGCTGCAAGATCGTTTTCATCAAGTTTTTCTCCTATTTGATCGGCATGATGAACTGTATTGATGAATGCGCTCTTCAAACCGCTGAAACTGAAGTCGAAATTGTCCTCCTTTTCCATTGCACGCGGAAAATGGAACGTGTCCTGACCCTTGTGAGCCATTTCATCAATCTGCTTTCCGGCCGGATATGTCAGGCCGAGAACGCGTCCGACCTTATCATAGGCTTCACCGCAGGCATCATCTCTTGTTTCGCCGATAATCTTGAAATCATAAGGCCCGCTTAAATAGACCAGCTCAGTATGTCCTCCTGAAACAAGCAGCGCCAATGCCGGAAAATGCAGCTCTCCTGCAAATCTTGCGGCATAAATGTGGCCTGCCATGTGATTGACCGGAACAAGCGGCAGATCATGAGCGTATGCAACCGTTTTGGCAGCAGTCACGCCGACGAGCAGCGAACCGACCAGACCAGGTCCGTAAGTGACGGCGACCGCATCCAGGTCATCATAGCCGATGTTTGCTTCACACAATGCGTCATCGATGCAGTACGTAATCTGTTCAATATGATGGCGGCTCGCCACTTCCGGAACAACGCCCCCGAAACGCTTGTGGCTTTTAATTTGTGTTGCAACGATGTTTGAAAGAATTCTATTTCCGTTTTCAATCACGGCCACGCTTGTTTCATCACAACTTGATTCAAAGGCCAAAATGAGATTCCTGTCCTCAGCCATTCGTCATTCGTTCCTTTCTCTTGTTGGCATTGATGCTGTAAACCATTTCGATGGCATCTTCTGCCGGATTGTCAGTATAGTAGTCTTTTTTCACGATCCGATCGACAAATCCCGCAAAACGGTATGCCTCATGGGCATTAACGTTGCTTTGTCTGACTTCAAGGCTGACTTTCCTGAGGCCCCTCTTGTCCGCTTCGTCAATCAAAGTCCTGATCAGCATCTGCCCCAGTCCCAGGTTTTGATAAGGAGGCAGAACGGCAATATTCGTGATATGTGCTTCATGCTTTGCATATTTCATGTCGCATCCCGCAAATCCGACCATCTCATCGTTGTGACGGACTACCAGATACAGCGTTCTTTCCTGCTCCCTGATCTGAGCTTCGAAGTTTTCAAAATTCCAGGGAGTCTGTCCCTTATAGACTGCACGTTCGATATCCAGAATTTCGGGAATATCCGGAACGACCGCGCGCACGAAGAGATATTCATATCCCTTGACCTTGACGTTCCTGCATTTAAATTCCAACTGACCGTCATCCTTACTGCCGAACAGGTGGTTAAAGCCGGTTTTAAATTTTTTCAACATAGGAGTCATGCTCATCTTTCCCCTCCGGATGTTTTTCAAGCCACTGAGCCTCAGCCTGGGTCATTCGCAAATAGCTCGGAACAAAATCGTTGACGTCGACGCATTTTTCCCTTTCGCCAAGCATCCCCAGAATGTCTGCCCGGGGATAATTGAAGCCAAAGGATGAAATGCTGCCGTTCCTGCATTTTTCATTAATCAAATCAGAATAAGACTGCGCATCCCTGCCGACAAAAATCACGCTTTGTGAAGCAAATTTCTCACACAGGTCAGCAACCGCAATATGCCGGTCTGGCATAACCGTCTGCAAATGGCCCTCTTCATCATAGCGGTAAGCTCCGGCAAAAACGTTGCCGCGCCTTGCGTCAAACATCGGGACCAAAACGCTTTTTTCCGTCTCTGGAAATGCAGCGGCCAGAACTTCAAGACTGGATACGCCTGCCAGTTCCTTGTCCAGCGTGTACGCCAGGGTCTTGGCGGTTGCAACGCCGATTCTCAGACCCGTATAGGAACCGGGACCTTTTGCCACCACGATTCGATCGAGCTCGCAGGGCCTGAGTCCTGCATCCTTCATCAGCCTTTCAATCAGCGGCAGCAGCTTCACGCTGTGATTTCTCGTTTTCGTACAGGTCGCCTGACTGAGCAAGTTGCCATCTTCCAGAACGGCCACGCTCAACGGCTGATTGGAAGTATCAATCGCTAGAATTTTCATTAACTATCGTCCTTTTTGTCTGTATAATCTTCCATATGATATCTTAACATAAACAGACTGCTTTTGAAGTGAAAAATCTGATAAGGATTCAGAAAATGGCTTCTAATCTTCCTTGTGTTCAAAATTTGCAACAAAAAAAGAATCGGGACAAACCCGATTCTTTTTTGCCGTTTCAAAACTATTTCAAAATCTCAGCGACATAATGTCCAAATTCGCTTGTCTTCAGCGTCGTTGCCCCGTCCATCTTTTCGGCAAAATCAATCGTGACATGCTTTTTTGAAATCGCCTCTGCAACTGCATTTTCAATCAATTCTGAAACTTTTGTCCACCCAAGGTAATCAAACATCATTGCGCCCGACAGAATAATCGACGTTGGATTGAGCTTGTCCTGTCCGGCAAACTGCGGTGCGGTTCCGTGCGTTGCCTCAAAAACGGCCCGCCCCGTCTGATAATTAATGTTTGCTCCGGGAGCAATGCCGATTCCTCCGACTTGAGCCGCCAACGCATCCGAAATGTAATCGCCGTTAAGATTCATGGTTGCGGCAACATCGAACTTATCCGGATAAAGCAGCGTCTGCTGAAAGAAATTGTCGCAAATAACGTCGCTTACGAAAACCTTGGCTTCGGCCTTCTTCTGTTCGGCAGATTCCCTGCCGCAAGTCCTGAAGACCTCATCGTATTCAGGCTGCGTGAACACTTCATTGCCGTAAGCAGAACAAGCCTCATAGCCCCACTGCTTGAACGAGCCTTCCGTTTTCTTCATGATGTTTCCCTTATGAACGAGCGCCACGTTCCTTCTTCCGTGACCGAGCGCATAATCGACTGCCGCTTTGACCAACCGCACGCTTCCTTCCTTTGAGATCGGCTTGATTGCAAAGGAAGAGGTCTTCGGAAAGCGGACCTTTTCCAACTGGCCTTCTTCTTCAAGCAGCGCCTTCAATTTTTCAGCTCCGTTGCTGCCCTCCGCAAAGTCAATTCCCGCATAGATGTCTTCCGTGTTCTCACGAAAAATTGCAATGTCGACCTTTTCAGGTTCTCTGACCGGAGACGGCGTCCCTTCATAGTATTTAACCGGTCTGAAACATGCATAAAGGTCAAGCTTCTGGCGAAGCGTCACGTTAATCGAGCGATGGCCCTTGCCAACGGGCGTCGTCAGCGGTCCCTTGATTGCAACAAGGTTTTCCCTGAGCGCTTCAAGCGTTTCGTCCGGAAGCCATTGTCCAGTTTTGTCAAATGCAGTCTGCCCGGCCAGAAGCGGAATCCAGTCAACGGCTTTTTGCCCCGCATATGCCTTTTTGACGGCCGCATCAAAGACTTCTCTTGCAGCAGCCCAGATTTCAGGTCCGATTCCGTCGCCTGAAATAAACGGAATCTGCGGATTGTCAGGAACGGTCAGCTTCCCGTCTGTCATCGTAATCTTTTCACTCATAAAAATACCCCTCGCTAATCATTGACATCCGGAAGATAGTGTCGTTCGTCAGGTCCGACATATTCCGAACACGGACGAATCAAAGTCTTTTCGCGACGCTGTTCCATTACGTGCGCCAGCCAGCCGGCAGTTCTGCAGGCCGCAAAGATTGTCGTGAAGACATCCTTCTTCAGGCCGACGCAATGATAAATCAAGGCAGTATAGTAATCAACGTTAGGATAAAGCCCTTTTTCCTTCAGCATATAGTCGGCAATTTCGGTTTGAACTTCAAAGAAATACGTGTTGCCGGTCCTTTTGGCCATTTTTTCCGCAATCGGGCGCAAAATCTTCGCCCGCGGATCTCCGTGCTTGTAGATTCTGTGACCGAAACCCATCACCTTTCGTCCGCGCTTGAACGCATCTTTTACGTAATCAATCGGATCCATGTCATGATCGTAAATCTTTTCAAGCATTTCAAAAACACGTTCGTTCGCCCCGCCGTGAAGCGGTCCCTTCAATGCGCAGACAGCGGCAGTCAGACATGAATAGTAATCTGAAAAAGTCGAAGCCACGACCCTGGCAGTGAAAGTCGATGCATTGAATTCATGATCGGCCTGAAGAATCATGACGGTTGAAAACATCCTGGCCAATTCCTCATCCGGCCTTTCGCCGGTCAGCATGTACAGGAAGTTTTCAACGACGCCCATCTTCTCATCAACGTCAATCAACGGCTCGTTGTTTCTGATTCTGACGATTGCCGCAATGACCGTCAGCATCTTCGCCAGGATGCGGGGCGGCTCATCGTGCTCCACGTCGTTCGTAGTCCCAAGAAGTGAAGTCGTCGTGCGCAGGATGCTCATCGGATGCTGCGGTTCACGGGCAATATACAGCAAAAGCCGAACGGTTTCTGCCGGCAAAACCATCTTGCGGACAAGCAGCTTGCGGAACTTCTGCAGTTCCTCTCTGTTTGGCAGGCGTCCGTACCACAATAAGTAGACGACCTCTTCAAAGGATGCCTGACAAATTTCTTCAATCGGGTAGCCACTGTATGTCAGTCTGGCATTTTTCGTTGAACTGATGCTGGTCTGATCGATAACGACCCCAGCCAATCCTCTTGGCAAATCCATAAAAAACCTCCTTAATGCAAATGCAGTTCTCAAAAATGAGTTATTTGTCCTCTAAAACGTACTGCAAAATTCCGCCAGTTTTATAGTATTCTTCGTCAATCGGAGCATCAAATCTTACCTTTGCCTCGAATTCGATTTGATGATCCCCGTTTCTGGCAGTTACATGAGCCGTTTTGTCCTCAAGTCTGATTTCAAACGTCTCCGAACCGTCAAGCCCCAGGCTGTCTGCGTTTTCTCCCGCAAGATACTGCAATGGCAAGACTCCCATCATGACAAGATTCGACCGATGAATCCGTTCAAAGCTTTCTGCGATGACGGCCTTGACTCCCAGAAGTTTGACGCCTTTAGCGGCCCAGTCGCGCGACGATCCCATTCCGTAGTCCTTTCCTGCCAAAACGACTGATCCGATTCCGTGTTTGCGATAGTTCATCGCAGCCTCGTAAATCGTCGTGTCCTTTTCATCGAGCCAGTCATACGTGAAACCGCCGCTCTTTCCCTTTGCCAGCTTGTTTTTCAGACGAATATTGGCAAGCGTTCCGCGCACCATCACCTCATGATTGCCGCGACGCGAACCGTAGGAATTGAAATCACGCACCGAAACGCCGTGCTCCTTCAAATACCTTCCGGCAGGAGTGTCCGGGCCGATGAAGCCGGCAGGCGAGATGTGGTCGGTCGTGATGGTGTCCCCCAATTTGGCCAGGACTCGCAGTCCGGTCAGATGACCTTGTCCGCCCTTGTCATCAAAAAACGGTGCAGAGGCAAGATAAGTGGATGCTTCATCCCATTCATAGGTTTCGCCAGCCGGCGGGACAAGCCTGTTCCATACCTCGTTTTGCCTGAAGATGCCGTTGTAATTTTCGGAAAAGAGTTCAGGCTTAACGTAATTATGGATGCAGTCCGTGATTTCTTCAGGTTCAGGCCAGATTTCTCTCAAGTAGACGTCTTTTCCGTCGGAATCCCTGCCCAGCGGCTGATGTTCCAAATCGATGTCAAGCGTCCCGGCGAGAGCGTAGGCCACGACCATTGGAGGAGAAGCAAGATAAGTGTCCTTGATAAGCGGATTGACGCGACCTTCGAAATTACGATTTCCGCTTTCAACCGCAGCAAGCGGATACCCTGTCTTTTCCACGGCAACCGCGACTTCTTCCTTCAAGCGGCCGGAATTGCCTATGCATGTCATGCAGCCATATCCCGTCAGGTTGAAACCCAGTCTGTCCAGGTAAGGCTGCAGTCCGGAAGCCTTCAGATATTCGGTTACTACGCGGGAGCCGGGAGAAAGCGACGTCTTGACGTATGCCGGAACCTTTAATCCGCGTTCTACTGCTCTTTTGGCAAGCAAGCCGGCACAAATCAGAACTTCCGGATTGGATGTGTTCGTGCAGCTCGTGATGGCAGCAAGGCCCAGAGCCCCCGGACGCAGACTGAAATGCTCGTTTTCCATGTCAAAATCAAGATTTTCGGGCAGATCATCGTCATAATACCTGAAATTATCCGGCAGCTTGTCAAGCGTTACCAGGTCCTGCGGGCGGCTCGGGCCGGCAACGCTGCTCCTGACCGTCGAAAGGTCAAGTTCGACATATTCTGAATAATGACGCTGCGAATCTTCCTGTTCCTGATAGCGCAGATGATTTCTTTCAGCATACGCCACAACGATTCTGATCGTTTCCTGAGGACGATCCGTCAGCCTCAGATATTCGATTGTCTGGTCGTCAATCGGAAAGTAGCCGCATGTTGCCCCGTATTCAGGCGCCATGTTTGCGATCGTCGCACGATCGGCCAGCGGCAGATTCTTCAAACCGTCTCCGTAATATTCGACGAACTTGCCGACAACGTTGTGCTTGCGAAGCAGATTGGTCAGCGTCAGTGCCAAATCGGTTGCCGTTACCCCCGGACGCTTTTTGCCCGTCAGCTTGACTCCGACGACTTTTGGAAGAGGAAAATACGATTCCTGACCAAGCATTCCTGCTTCAGCTTCAATTCCACCGACGCCCCAGCCTAAAACGCCGAGTCCGTTGATCATCGTCGTATGAGAATCTGTTCCGACCAGCGTATCAGGGAACAGCACTCCGTTTCTTTGATTAATGACCGGAGAAAGATATTCCAGATTGACCTGATGAATAATCCCCGTATCGGGCGGAATGATCTTGAAATTGTCAAAACTGTTCTGTGCCCACTTAAGGAACGTATAGCGTTCGTTGTTTCTTTCAAATTCGCGCTTGACGTTGAAGTCAAACGCCTCATCATTACCGGCACTGTCAACTTGGACGGAATGATCAACGACCATGTGAACGTCAACGTCAGGATTGATTGTTTCGACGTCTCCGCCGCGACGTTTCATTTCATCACGCATCGAAGCCAGGTCGACCATTGCCGGGACACCTGTCAAATCCTGCAGGACAACGCGTTCAGGTTTAAAAACGACGTCATGATCATGTTTTTCGTCCCAATCGATAAAGTCTTCCAGATATCTCTTAAGATATGGCTTTTCAGCGCTTTTTCTTAAGGCGAGTTCCAGCAAGATTCTGATTGTATACGGCATTTCCTCAATCCGCTGACCTTTGTCTTCAAGAAATTCTGCAAAGTCGCAGTATGAATATTTTCTTCCGTCAACGGTTAGTTCCTTGCGATACTTTCCATCTACCATAGCATCCACCGACCCCTTTAAACTTTATTAATTCATTCTAACACAGTTTTAATGAAAATGCTAATTACACCTGTCGCGTGATGTGCTTTTTTCTAACATCCCATGTCAGCACAAGTGTTTTGGGTATTGGCTAAAATCACTTATCCCACATGATTTCTAACCGTTTTGTTATATTTGTAGGTACAACATGTCCGGTCACCGTTCCGTCAAAAGCCATCCGATGCAAAAAAGCTCCGCTGAAACTCAAATTCAGCGGAGCATATCCGTGCACTCTACATTATCCATTCTTCTTTGCGCAGTTTCCAATCGCAAACTGCTCGACAGGAAAGTTCATCATTAACCTTGATTTCATGAAAGGTCGTGACGGTTTCAACGCCTGTCATGGTTATCTGTGCCTGACTGATGGCTTTTTGACCGTAGCGAATCTCTTTTTTATACTCGATGTTCATGCCTGTGGGCTGGTATTTGGTCAAAAAATCAAGATCAAGCGCATCGAGCATCCATTCAAAATAATGAACGTTATTGACGTGCTGATTGATGTCAATGTCCCAGAAGCGAACCTCATATTCCTTTTGGCGGTCGATTCGCTCAAGTTCCTTTGGAAGCGGCAGTCTCTCAATCTTGGTCGTATATTCTGAATGATATGGTTCAATCAGATTTTCCGGAATCCTGACAATTTTGCGCTCATTTTGATCCATCAGGGCAAACACCGTATGCATATGTGCCAGTTCCTGTTTTCTGATGTCGTGAATCCAGAAGTCACGATAGCAGAAATAGCGGTTATAGCTTTTGGCATGAGTCGTAATGTAGATTGTTTCGTTTCTTCGAGGAAGTCTCTTGATGTCAATCATGTTTTGCGTAACAATCCAACCCAGGCCCATCTGATTGACTTTTTCGCTTGAAAGGCCAACGGCATCGCTTTGGTCATTACATGAAAGCATCATCAAGTCAACCAGACGTCCTAACCCGACGGTTCCGTTCATATCGGTTTCATAGTAGGTAACGCGGTGTTTTTCGCTGAATCCCTTGCTTTCCAAAACAATCCCTCCTAATCATCAAGGTGATGAAAAATATTGTAAACTTCCTGCTTTTTCATTTTGCGCCTTCTGGCCACTTCCTTAATGGCATCATTCGGCTTTTTTCCTGATTCGATCAAGGCATTGACCGACTCTTCAATCGTTGTTTCGCTCAAACCGTCTGCTTCAAGCGTTTCGACATGAGAATTGCCCTCAACAATCAGGACGAATTCGCCGCGAACCTCATCTTCTTCCGCAAATTCCAGGGCATCAAGAAGGGTTCCGCGCAGGAATTCCTCATATCGCTTGGTCAATTCGCGACACAGGACGACGCGTCTGTCGGGTCCAAAGACGTCAGCCATTGCCTGAACCGTTTTCTTCAATCGATGCGGAGCCTCGTAGAAAATCAGCGTGACCGTCTGACTGTTCAGCTTTTCAAGCTCTTCTCTTTGTTCCTTGTTTCTTCTTGGCAAAAAGCCATAAAACAAAAACGGCTGCGGCAAAAGCCCGGAAGCAATCAGTGCCGTCAAAGCCGCATTCGGTCCCGGAAGCGGAGCAACGGGAATCCTGTTTTCGATGCAGGCAACCACAAGCTCGTGCCCGGGATCACTGATTGAGGGCATTCCGGCATCGCTTACCTGTGCCAGGTTCCTTCCTGCCCGAAGCTTTTCAATCAGCTGCGGAATCCTTTCTTTCGTGTTGTGCTCATGAAAGCTTATCTGCGGCGTATCGATTTCAAAGTGATTCAATAGTTTCTGAGTATTGCGAGTGTCCTCAGCACAAATCAAATCGACTTCCTTCAGGGTTCTGACTGCCCGTTCCGTCATATCGCCCAAATTGCCGATAGGCGTCGGAACAAGGTAGAGCGTCCCCGTTTCATGCACGCCGGAAAAACTGCTCATTTTCTCTATGCTCATCAGTGTCTCTCTCCATAAATCACGTCTTGACAAAAGACGCACGGTTCATCATTAACGCGCCGCGATCCGTACATGTTGTCCACGTTGCAGACGTGAAAACCTTCTTCATAAAGCTTTTCAAGATTCTGACGCGACTTGGACAGGCCGTTCTTCGTCGTCTTGCCCCTTTGCCTGTTGTTTCTTTCTTCAAGTTCCTGAAGTCTCGCACGCAAATGACTGTTTTCAATCGCAAGCTCTGCATTCTGTTCAACGATCCGGTCCATCTCTTCCCTGACGCTCGCAATCGTTCTCTGCATCTGCTGCGATAGTTTTTCCATCTGCTCAAAACTGTCAAAAAGTTCACGTTTCTTCAAAATATCACCTTCATCTACTACTCATGATAACAACTTACAAGTTTCAGCGTCAACGTTTCAAGGATGTTTTGGAAAGAAACGTTGACTGCCTGCAGTTTTTTTGAGTCCAGAACAAGTTCCGTCGCCCTGCATGCCCTTTGTGCGCTGATTTTCTCGGAAAATGCACGCAACTCATCACGGTGCATTGCAAATGACGTCCTCCCGTTATCTTCAAATTTGAGCAGCATGACGTCTCGAACCAGCAGAACAACCAGGTCAAGCAGCATGTCCTGCTCTGACCTGTCGCTGAAATACTGTTTCAAATGCGTCGTCACGTTGACGAAAGCCCGTAAATCATTTGTCATGATAAGTCTGAACCACTCCCAGACATCAGCCGACATTGCTGCAAACTCATCGTCTCCTGACAACTCGAGTGCAAGATTCAGGCTGCCGGTCACACCCAGCAACAGGCTGGCCCTGTCCCTTGAAATTCCTTCATGCTCCAGGCGTTCCATCAGTTCGTCAAAGCCAGGTGACTGAAGCTCAAATTCCTGACAGCGTGAAATGACAGTCGGCAAAATCAGGCTGGCATTTTCCGTCAGCAAAAATGCACATACGTCGCCGCTTGGCTCTTCCAAAAATTTCAACAGACTGTTTGCAGCACTCACAGTCATCTTTTCAGCAGCAGAGATGATGAATATCTTCCTTGTTCCTTCAACCCCGCTTTTGCTGAACTCAGCTTTCAGGAAACGAATCTGATCAACCTTGATCGATGCACCGTCGGGAGCCACCTCAACGACGTCCGGAAAGCTGTGATCGGCAATTCGCCTGCATTCGCTGCATTTTCCGCAAGGCATCCCGTCCTTCCTGCCGGTGCAGAAAACGGCCTGCGCAACAAAAAGCGCAAGTTCAGCCTTGCCGGAACCGGCTGGACCTGCAAACAAATATGCATGCGACAGTTTCCCTGCTTCAGTCAGTTTCATGAAATGCTCAGTCAGACGGGGCTGCAGTTCCATAATCTTCTGTTCCATGATTAAAAATGCAGAAACTGCTCAACAGGCAGGACAAACACGGTGGCTCCGCCGACTTCGACTTCAATCGGATACGTGTTCGTTGCTTCAATCGGACTGTCGACATTTACAGAAGGCGTAACGTATTCCGAGCGCTTTTTTGAAACGTCCCTGATGATTCCGAGAACTTCTTCCACACGATCATCCTCGATTCCGATCAGAAAAGTCGTATTTCCGGAACGCAGGAATCCGCCTGTCGACGAAAGCTTGGTTGCCCTGATGTCTGACTCGATGAAAGCATTGCTTAAACGGTTGCTGTCCTTATCTTGAACGATTGTAACGACTAGTTTCATAAATATTCCCCCTGTTTTTCCAAAAACCTGCGTCAGGCAAAAAATTCCGGTGCATGCTTTTTCAAAATTCCCTTAACTTCAAGAATCACCTCTTCAAGCGGTCGGGAGGCATCTACTGTGACGATCCGCCTTGAATCTCCGGCTGCCAGTTTCAGATATGCATCATGAACCGTTTGATAAAATGACATCTTTTCGTGATCCAGGCGGTTTACCTCGTCCTGTCTGTTTTTCCTGATTCTTTCAAGTCCAAGCTCCGGATCAATATCCAGAAAAATCGTCAAGTCCGGAGTCAATCCGTCCGTTGCGAAACGATTCATCTCAGCTATCTCGTCAGTTCCGACAGAACGCCCTGCACCTTGATAAACAATCGAGCTGTCGACAAATCGATCGCATAAAACCAGCTTTCCGGCTGAAAGTGCCGGATTGATCGTTTCGACGATGTGCTGTCTTCTGGCCGCTGCATAAAGCAGGGCTTCCGTCCGCTCGTCCATTTCGGTAAAGCGCTCATCCAGGATGACGTTTCTGATTGCTTCAGAGATTCTGTTTCCTCCCGGTTCTCTTGTCAGAACACAGCCGTTTCTGCCCTTTTCCTCCAGTTCTCTGACCATCGCCTTGATTACACTCGTCTTTCCGGAACCGTCCGTCCCTTCGAACGTGATAAACATTCCACTCAATTTCCTGACCTCATTTCTCTTTAAATACTATTTTACTGTATTTGCCCAAAATAAAAAAGCCAGGATTTCTCCTGACTGCCTTATTTGCCAAATACTGAGGACTGCATGTGTCCGTGAACTTTTCTTAACTTGGCTTCACGATACAAAAATTCATATTTTGCACGCGCAAGTTCCGTTTCGGCCGTCAATTCCTCATCGGCATCATAGACGGCCGCTTCAGTCTGACGAGCATGATCCCAGATCATTTTTGCATCATCGATTGCATCCAGCAGGAATTCGTCATATGTGCTGCGAAGAACATGCCGCTTTCTTCCAAACATGAAAATCACCTCTGTCTCAGATTTCCTGACGCCCTTCGACCGCCTTGAAAAGCGTCATTTCATCCGCATATTCGATATCGCTTCCGACTGCCAGACCATGCGCAAGCCGGGTTGTTCTGATTCCGGCAGGCTTGATCAATCGGGAGATGTACATTGCCGTTGCCTCTCCTTCAGGGGTGGCATTCGTTGCCAGAATGACTTCCTTGATTTCAGGATTGGCCTGCAGCCTTCGAATCAGTCCCTTGACGTTGATGTCTTCAGGCCCGATTCCTTCACTCGGAGAAAGAACTCCGTGCAAGACGTGGTAAAGCCCGTGATAATCGCGCAGTTTTTCAAAAGCCATCACGTCCTTTACCTGTTCGACGACGATTACCTGCTGCCGGTCGCGTGATTTGTCAGCGCAGATCACACACGGATCGCTTTCGGTAATGTTGCCGCACAGACTGCAGTAATGAAGATCGCGCTTAGCCGAAACCAAAGCCTTCGAAAATTCTGAAACGTCCTCTTCGTCCATGTCGATCGTAAAGAATGCCAGGCGGACCGCGGTCTTCTCACCGATTCCGGGAAGACGCATGTAGCTGTCGATCAGCTTGGCAATCGGTTCAGGATATTGCATCTGATCCAAGTCCCCTTATCTTTAAAGTCCAGGAATGTTGCGGGAATACTTGCCCATTGTGCGCTGCGTCTCCTGATCCACCTTACTGATCGCATCGTTGACTGCGGCAATCACAAGATCCTGCAGCATGTCAACGTCATCAGGATCAACGGCTTCTTCCTTGATTTCAATATCCTGCATCTTATGATCGCCCGTAAACTTCACGACAACGGCATCGTCCGGCGCATGGCCTTCAAAAACCGTTTTCTGCAGTTCTTCCTGATCCTTTTGCATATTCTTCTGAAGCTTCTGCATCTGCTTCATCATTCCCTGCATGTTCATTCCACGCATCATAATAAATCATCCTTTCAATCTTCCTTGATTTCAATCAAATCCCTGCCAAAAATATCCTCCGCCTTCTGAACTATGTCATCTTCAGGCTCTTTTGCTTGTTCTGACGGAATTTCCATTAAATCCTTCGGGATCGTTCCTGAACGCATCTGTTTGATGTATTCCTGTCTGATGTTCAGCCAGCGGTTCTTCGGAACGTAAACGATTTTCCCGGCGGCCCCGTAAATGCGACTTACGCTGTTTTCGAATTCGTCGTGCACTCTCTCCTCGTTGATGATGCGACCGCAGATGAATTCATTGTGAAAGCTCAGAATAACTCCTTCAGGTCCCGCCGCCTCGACTTCGCACATCTTGAACATTGCCCTGGTTGAAATGCTGAGGCTGCTCAGGATATCGTCCCTGCAGTCAAGGAAACGTGCCTTGTCTTCCTTTGTCGCACTGCCGAGAATTCGATAGATGCCTGCAACGTCAATCTTGATTTCGTAATGCTGAACCGGTTTTCTGGCAGGCTTCGGCGTTTTTTCACTGGAAAATACACGGTCTTTGCTGCTCAGGAGCTTTTGGAGCTGGTCCTTTAACTCCCCGACCTGTCTTTGCAGATCGTTCAGCTCGTCCAAAGTCTCAGGTGACGCCTGTCGTGTCTGAACACCCGCCTCAGAATCCCTTCCGTCAATCTTTGAAAGCTTGACCGTCAAAACCTCAAGATAAACGGACTGATGCATTGAATAGCGCATGTTTTCCTGCTGTTCGTTCAGCGTGTCGATATATCGGTAAAGCGTTTCCGGATTGCTTTTTTCAGCCATGGCCTTGAACTCGTCGTCAATCATGACCGAACCTGCCTGTTCAAGCATCTCCGGTGCCTGCCTGTACAACAGCAGATCGCGGCAGCAGTTGATCAGGTCCTCAAGCAGGCGCCTGGCATCCTTTCCTTCATCAAGGATTTCGTGAATCGTCTGAAGTCCTGCAACCGTCTCATGATTTTGAACCTGACTCAGATACCTGATCAGATTTTCGCGCGTCACGCTTCCCGTCACGAGCAAAGCATTGTCCAGCGTAACCTTGTTTTCACCAAATGACAGCACCTGATCCAGAATGCTGAGCGCATCGCGCATCCCGCCCTCGGCTGCCCGCGCAATCACCGTCAGCGCCTTTTCATCATATTCAAGCTGCTTTTGCTCCAAAATATATTCCATGCGCCCAAGAATCGCACCGGACGTGATTCGCTTGAAGTCAAACCGCTGCGTTCTTGAGATAATCGTCGCCGGAATCTTGTGCGGATCGGTTGTCGCCAGAATAAAGACCACGTTTGCAGGTGGCTCTTCCAGAGTCTTGAGCAGGGCATTGAATGCGCTCGTCGACAGCATATGGACTTCGTCAATAATATAGACTTTATAGTCGGCCTGCGTCGGCGCATACTTCACCTTGTCCCTGATGTCTCTGATTTCCTCAACGCCGTTATTGGAAGCAGCATCGATTTCGATCACATCGTTCAAACGTCCGGCAGTAATCGCCCTGCAGATTTCGCATTCGTTGCACGGGTCGCCGTTGACCTGATTAGGACAGTTCAGGGCCTTTGCGAACAGCTTGGCACAGGAGGTCTTGCCGGTTCCCCTTGGCCCCGCAAACAGATACGCATGCGTCGTCTGCTTCGTGGCCAGCGCATTTTTCAATGTCTTGGTAATCATGTCCTGACCGACAAGATCTTCAAAGGTCTGCGGTCTCCAAACACGATACAATGCTTGATAGCTCATCGAAGTGCTTCCTTTCTCCTTATAATAAAAAATCTCGATCCCGCAAAGGACCGAGTTTAAATCTCACCATAACAAGGAGCACATGCCGAACCAAACTTAGTGCTGCTTCCTTCCGGACCTGACACGCTTCGTAAGGACAACATTGCCCCAAGGCCTTGCGGCAAATACTATGATACATGAAATTTATGATAATTTCCAGTCCTTAGCACAAAAATTAGAAAATATTAATTTAAAAAATGCAGAGCAGCAAGTCATTTGCAAGTCCAAGGCGTCAGAGCCATGCATTTCTAACGGGCGCGAAGCGAGGCAAAGAAGTCGCTCAAAAGCCTTCCGCACTCCTCCTTAAGGCACCCCTTCTCGACCCGCGCCCGATGATTGAACCGTCCGTCACCAAGCAGATTCATCAAAGTTCCGCAAGTTCCTGCCTTTTCATCAGGAGCTCCGTAAAAGACTTCAGGAATTCTCGCATTGATGATTGCACCGGTGCACATCGGACACGGTTCAAGCGTCACGAACAAGGCGCAGTTTTCCAGGCGGAAGCTCTCAAGCGTCCGGTTGGCTTCTCTGATTGCGGTCATTTCAGCATGCTCGGTTGCATCCTGAAGTTCTTCTCTTCTGTTGTGACCACGCCCGATGATTGAACCGTCCGAGACAATCACGCATCCGATCGGGACCTCGCCTGCCTCATACGCCGCTTCTGCTTCCTTCAAGGCTTCCTTCATGAAAGCAGTTTTCTCTTCTTCTGTCATGGCTTATTCCTTCACGCTCTTCAAGACATAGTAGCCTTTTTCCCGTGCAATCACTTCGCAGTTTCCGTAAGTCTCCTCCATCTTCTTCATGGCAGAAGGAGCGCCCTGCTTCTTTTGCATGACGGCCAGAATCATGCCGCCTTCCTCAAGATGATCGATTCCTGAAAGCAGGATGCCGTGCACGACCTCTTTGCCGGCCCTGATCGGTGGATTCGTCACGATTGTGCTGAAGTCTGTTTCCTCAACGTTTTCATAAATGCTTGATTCGTGAATCGAAACGTTCTTGACTGCGTTTTCTGCTGCGTTTTTCCGGGCAAGTTCCAATGCAAGCTCATTGACGTCGACCATCTCGACCATGGAGTCAGGATTTTTCCTTGCAAGCGAGAGTCCGATCGGTCCGTATCCGCAGCCGACGTCCAGAATTCTGCCGCCAAGATCCAAATCACCCGCTGCATCGATCAAGACGCGCGAGCCAAAGTCAATTGTATTCTTCGAAAAAACGCCGTTGTCGGTCACAAATTTAAAGTCAAACCCCAGAAGCCTGAAGTCAAAGTTTCTTTCTTCATGCTTGACGTCGGGATTTTTTGAATAATAATAATTTTCCTTCATGTTCTCACTGCCTTTTTGAATTCACCTGCAAGTCTGTAAATCAAACGGAGCCCTTGAAAGTAAAAGAGGACTTTCAAAGCCTCATGCGCATCAAAAGTCCTCTCTGCCCGGAATTTTCCAAAGTTCCGCCCTTATGAGATGCGCTCGATCGGAATCGAACCGATGACCTACCGCTTAGGAGGCGGTTGCTCTATCCTGCTGAGCTACGAGCGCATTTAAAGAAGTTGCTGCCAACTGCAACTCCTTTAGTATAATATAATTTTTCAGGTAAAGTCAATTGTTAATTCAATATCCGACTTCAAAATTTTTGAGAAGCTTGACGAAATTGTATCTTCTCAGCCATCCCAGGCACTTGGTGACCACTTTGAGTCTGAACTTTGCAAGCGGATTTTTCTCCAGGAGATTCTCTGAATACGTCACGCGGACCTTGTCCCTGGCAAGTTCAACCAGCTCATAGGCAGCGTTCAAAACCTCGTCCTTGCTTTCAAGCCGATAGTGATAGCTGCGATTCCTGACGATTTTCGTAATCAGCAGCCTGGCAGGCGTCTGCTTATCAACGTGAGTCCTGTAGCTCACGCCCTCCAGTTCATCCACACTGACTGATTTCCCGGTCTCCTGCCTGATGTCATACACTGCGTTGTCAATCAACCGCGAAAACAGATATTCTGCCGAAACGTTCAATGTTGTTGAAACCTTCATGATAACGCGACCACCCTTCCTCTTGAATACATTAATTATAACGCATGAAGAACCTTTATCATAGTGAACAAGCTCTTAAGAAAATACGATTTTTTTATTAAGCTTTCTTAACCTTTCGCCTGCCTTTGTTCTTCTGATCACGCCTGCGCTTTTTCCTGTGCTTTCTGACCGTCGGAAGCTGTTTTTCAACCTGTTCAGTCGTTTTTCCGGCGGTCTTCTTCGGCTTTCGGGGACGAACCGGTTCGGCATTTTTTTCAGTCGTCAGTTTCTGATTGAAGATATAGCCGGTTTCGACATCATAGGCTTCGTCCTTGATCAGCTGCCTGAACTTGCGCAGATCATGCTCGTTGCCGAGATTGACGACGCTGCCGGAAGCGCCCATCCGTCCGGTTCTTCCGATGCGGTGAATATAAGTGTTGACGTCCTTTGGCAGGTCAAAGTTCACGACTGCCGGCAGCTTTTGAATATCCAGGCCGCGGCAGGCAACGTCCGTCGTCAGGACGAGTCTGATCTGCCGTTTCTTCAGCCCGTTCAATGCCTTTTCGCGTTCCGTCTGGCGCTGTTCGCTGGACAGTCTGGCAACGGAAGCACCCGCATGAATCAGTTTCTCATAGGCATCCTTGAGCTCTGCATTTTGCCTGAAGAAAACAAGCGCATAAAAGTCCTCGACGTTTGAAAGCTTGCGCAGAGCCTCGATGCGTTTTCTCTGCGGGACTTCGACCATGTAGTGCGTCACGTGGCCGCGCGTCCGATCCTGCTTTCTGACATCGCACGTGACCGGTTCGATGCCGAACCATTTGTGCAGCTCGTTCAAAACGGGCGTCTTCGTGGCCGAGAAAAAGCCCAGCTGAACGTCCGCCCTGGCCCGGCTCACAAGCTTGCGGCAGTCAGCAAGCGTTTCTTCCTGCGCAAGCATTTCATCCGCTTCGTCAATCACGATTGCTTCCAGGTTATGCAATTTGAGACGCTTTTCGTCTGCAAGGTTCAGCAGACGCCCCGGTGTGCCGACGATGACTTCCGGCCGGTCCCTGCGCAGCTTTTCAATCTGGCGCCTGACGTTGGCACCGCCGATGACGGCAGCCGTCTTCAGTTCCAAAAGCTTGCCCCACGGCCTGATGACATCCGAAAGCTGCGCCGCCAGTTCCTGTGACGGTGCAATGATCAGAAGCTGCGGACCGTCTCCCTTCAGAACCTTCTCCAGAAGCGGCAGCGCATATGCCAGAGTCTTGCCCGAGCCTGTCGGCGACAGTCCCAGGACGTCCTTCCCCTGCGCAAGCAGCGGATAGACTTCCTTTTGAATCAGCGTTGGTTCGGAAAATCCCTGTTCTTTAAAATGTTCTTCAAATATATCGTTCATGTTTTCTCTCTTTCAATGATTTCGTTGCCTAGTATGTGATGCCGGCGCTTTTCTTCAGCATTTCCATGACCTGATTCACCCTGTCCGCAAGATCGAGCCAGGCTTGTTCGGTCATTTTACCTTCAAGCGAACCGTCCTCTAATATTCTAGCAAAATCCAGAGCTTCCGCAAGCATTGGATTTTCATCCGGCGTATTCGAGAGCAGTTTTCTATTGCCTTTTGCGTCAACCAGAAAGACCTGATCCAAATCGGCCGCATTGCCGCACAGCAAAAGGGTTTCCCTTAACCCGTAGATTTCTCCCGGAAGATAGGAATTGGACGTCTTCCCGACTTTCAAGACAACATTTTCGTCTCCGTATTTTAAAATGGCGATCCCCGAACCGTCAATTCCATTTCTCAGCCTGACCGGGAAATACCTTGCGTCATCCGGCATTCCGAACCACGAAACTGCGCAATAGACAAGGTAAATGCCGAGATCCTGCAGGGCTCCGCCGGCAAAGCGCGTTGAGAAGACGTTCGGCTCCTTTCCTTCAAGAAAGGCATCATAGCGCGATGAATATTTCTGGTAGGTCAAAGTCGCCCCCTGAAACGTTTCAAGCCTTGCAACTTCTTTTCTGACGATTTCAAAGTTTTCTTCATGCACGTGACGTGCCGCTTCAAAGAAGTAAACGTCGCTTCTTCTGGACAGAAGATCA
>NZ_DAIUCE010000012.1:0-19306 GCF_036846325.1 Ligilactobacillus sp.
GTCTGTCCTTTAATCTTTAATTTAAAAAAAGATCTGAATCCAAAATCAGATCCAGATCTGCAAAGGTCCGCCAGAACGTATGCAATTATGCATACTCCAAGCGTCTCAACCTTTTTGCCCTCTCTGGAGTCAGTTAAATGGTTGTTGCCTAATTATTCGGAATGTCACGCAATTCAATTCCGTCTTTTCCGTCGATTTCCTCAACATAAACTGCGATTTCTTCATCAAGCGAAGTCGGAATGTTCTTGCCGACAAAATCTGCTCGAATAGGAAGCTCGCGATGACCGCGGTCAACGAGCACTGCCAGATTAATCGTCTTAGGACGTCCTTGATCCATCAATGCATCAAGAGCAGCTCTGATTGTACGTCCCGTAAACAAAACGTCATCAACCAGAATCACATGCTTGCCGGCAATGTCCTGACCAAGCTCGCTGTCGTTGACAACAGGTTCCCTGAGGTGTCCGTTCTTATGACTGACGTCATCACGATATAGGGAAATGTCAATCGCACCGACTGGAATGTCGGCGCCTTCAAGCTGTTTCAAGCGTGAAGCGATGCGTTGCGCAAGGTAAACGCCTCTTGTCTTGATGCCGACAAGGACGATGCCTTCGATTCCCTTGTTCTTTTCAATAATCTCATATGTCATACGTGTCAAGGCACGTTTCATTGCCATTGCATCGCAGATCTCTTTTGCCATGTCAGGATCCTCCTTAAGATTTCAGTCCAATAAAAAACCACTCAGCCTGAAACGCACTGTTCAAGGCTAAGTGGTAGACGAATTTCACCAGTACCAACACACTGATTCCATTTCTTAATCCGCACCTTCTTAGCCTCTCTGGACTAATTTTAAAGGACTTCTCATTAACATATAAATTACACTAAATGATTGGTTTTGTCAAGGTTTTCCAGGCATTCCTGAAAAATTTCCGGCAAGGGAGCTTCAAATACCAAAAGCTTTCCGGTCGTCGGATGTATGAAACCAAGTTTTCCCGCATGAAGAAACTGTCCGTTTCCCTTAATGGTCTTTTTCGGACCATATAGAGGATCGCCGACAAGCGGATGCCCGATGTATTTCATATGAACCCTGATCTGATGGGTTCTGCCCGTTTCAAGAATGCACTTTACGAGCGTATAATCACGATATCTTTTCAAGACCTCAAAGTGCGTCACTGCATTTCTTCCGTCCTTGACAACGGCCTGTTTTTTCCGGTCTTTCAAGCTTCGACCGATTGGAGCATTTATCGTTCCCTCGTCTTCAGCGATTCTTCCGTGAACCAGGGCAACGTACTCGCGAATATTTGTCTTATCCTTGAGCTGTTTTGCAAGAGACCGATGTGCCTTGTCGTTTTTGGCAACCATCAGCAATCCTGAAGTGTCCTTGTCGATTCGGTGGACGATTCCGGGTCGAAAGGTTCCGTTGATTGTCGACAACGGACAATGATACAGCAAGGCGTTGACCAGCGTATGCTCATCATGTCCCGGAGCTGGATGAACGACCATACCCTGCGGCTTGTTGACGACGATTACATCGTCATCTTCGTAGACGATATCCAGCGGAATGTCTTCGGGTCTTAATTCAAGCGTCTTCGTTTCAGGTTCCTCAAGTCTGATCACGTCTCCCTGCTTAACCTTGTACTTTGCCTTTTCGTTCTTGCCGTTGACGGTAATGTTTCCGCCATCAAGCAGCTGCTTGATCTGCGAACGCGAATAATCCGTGAAAAGTTCGCTGCAGACCTTGTCCAGGCGTCCGCTCTGCATTTCAACAACTGTTTCCTTCATAGTTCATCATCCCTCAGCATTGCAATTAAAATCACTGCCACGCCGATCGTCAACGCGCAGTCGGCAACGTTGAAAATCGGAAAATTGATAAAGTCAAGCTGGAACATGTCGACGACGTATCCTAAACGCAAACGGTCGATAAAGTTCCCGATCGTCCCGCCGATCATCAAGGACAGCCCTGTTAAATACAGAGGCTTGTTGCGAAGCTTCCGGAAAAAGAAGGCCATCACCGCCAGGGAAACGATTGAAATGATTACGAAAAACCAAATCTGCCCAAGCAGCATGCTCCAGGCCGCACCGTAGTTTCTGATATGGGCAAGCGACAGGATACCGTCAATGACACTGATGCTGGAATTAAGCTTGATTGAACTTGCAACTGCGTACTTGACAAGCTGGTCGATGACGACGATGAGCGTCATCACTACAAAATATACAGGCATCTTCATTCACCTTTCTGTTGAAAGTCATTTAGAACCAGTATACAACAAAAGTTCTGTCAGGGAAAGACGCCCCCCTGTTGACGTTTGCTTTATTTTGTTTTAAGTTAAAGTAACATAGTATTTTTGTATAAATTTCATTTGTAATTAAAAAGACCGAAACAACGGTATTTTACCATCATTCCGGTCTTTCGATTTACATATTTATAATTGACATCTTCCGGCATGAACATGTTTTTAGGGAGCGGGCCCTGTCCAACTTCATCGGGTTCAGGAGAATTTCTTCAATCCTTTTCCTAGTACAGTCCCTCAATTCTTCCGTCATCCGTCAGATCCATGCCCATTGCGGCAGGAACCTTCGGAAGTCCCGGCATAGTCAGGACATTGCCGGTCAATGCAACGAGAAATCCTGCACCAAGCTTCGGCACAAATTCACGGACGTGAATCGTAAAGCCAGTCGGAGCTCCAAGCAGGCCGGCATCATCCGACAAGGAGAACTGGGTTTTGGCCATGCAGACTGGAAGCTTGTCCCAACCTAATTTACGGAACTGCGCAAGCTGTTTTTTCGCCTTTGGCCCGAATTCAACTCCGGCTCCACCATAAATCTCCTTGACGATTTTTTCAATCTTGACTTCAACCTCATCATCTGCATCATACAAAGGCCTGAATTCCGTTTCCCTGTCGCATGCTTCAACAACGGCGTCCGCAAGTTCCAAAGCCCCGTTTCCGCCTTTTGCCCAAACGTCGCAAACAAAGGCTTTAGTCCCGTCTTGTTCACAAAGATCTTGAATTACCTGAAGCTCGGCGTCAGTATCCTGAACGAAACGGTTGATTGCGACAAGAACCGGCAACCCGTAGCGCTGCATGTTTTGAACGTGCTTTCTCAAGTTGGCATATCCCTGCTCGACTGCAGCAACATTTTCAGCATCAAGTTCTTTCCTGGAAACTCCGCCATTCATCTTGAGCGCACGGGCCGTCGCAACGATGACGACTGCGTCAGGAGCCTTGCCGAGCACCGGTGCCTTGATGTCAAGGAACTTCTCCGCGCCAAGGTCAGCGCCGAATCCTGCTTCCGTGATCGTGTAGTCTGCCAGATCAAGGCAGGTCTTCGTTGCAAGGACGCTGTTGCATCCATGGGCGATATTGGCAAACGGTCCGCCGTGAATGACAGCTGGTGTATGTGCCAGCGTCTGAACGAGATTCGGCTTGATTGCATCCTTCAAAAGAACGGCAATCGCACCCGTTACACCGAGCTGTTCAACCGTAACCGGTTCCCTGTCAAAGTTATAGCCGACGACAATGCGGCCGATGCGGCGCTTGAGATCGGGGATATCTTCTGCAAGGCACATGATGGCCATAAGTTCAGATGCCACCGTAATGTCAAAACCGTCTTCTCTCGGAACCCCTGAAGTCGGACCGCCGAGACCGACGACGACGTGGCGCAGGGCGCGGTCATTGATGTCGACCACACGTTTCCAGATAACGCGCCTTTGATCAATGCCAAGTTTATTGCCTTGATGAATATGATTGTCAATCAAAGCTGCCAGAGTGTTGTTTGCAGCCGTCAAGGCATGCATGTCTCCGGTAAAGTGAAGGTTGATGTCTTCCATCGGCACAACCTGTGAATATCCGCCGCCGGTTGCGCCGCCCTTCATGCCCATCACGGGTCCAAGCGACGGCTCGCGCAGGGCAATCATCGTCTTCCTGTTCCTGAGCTGCATTGCGTCCGCCAGCCCGACCGTGACCGTCGACTTTCCTTCACCGGCAGGAGTCGGGTTGATTGCCGTCACCAAAACAAGTTTGCGTTTGGTCGGTTCGTGACCTTCAAGCGGCAATGAAATTTTTGCCTTGTACTTGCCGTATTGCTCAATTTCATCTTCCGTCAGTCCGGCACGTCCTGCGACCTCAACAATCGGTTCCATCGTGCATTTTTGTGCAATTTCAATATCTTTCAACGCTGAACTTCCTTCCTTGTCATGAATGATTCAAGTATAGCTCATATAACGCCAATTGTCAGTAAAATGTTCTCTTTTTAGTTGTTTTCTAATTATTTCAGCTATTAAAACGTCTTAAATACGAACATTTTCAGAGCTGCTCAAAATTTTGTACAGGTCTTCGGCGTGTTCCCGTTTCATCAGAACCGATAATTTCTGATATCTGGTTACGAAAACAAGACTGTGTTTTTCAACTTCGACATTCAAAATGTCGTCGTACGCAATCTTCTTTGCATTCATGGAAAATACAGTCTTTACGGCCACGCCGTCATCTTCAAGAACAATCCTTCTTCGTGCGATCTGCAAAACAGCGGCAATCAGAAAAATCACAAGAAAAACGACCGTGTAGATTTGAAAGACGGTGATTTCAAGCCACAGCAGCATGCTGAACAGGAAAACCATCCCGGTGTATGACCAGCACGTAATTGAAGTCGGCAAATCAGGTTGATAATAAAAACGCTTTTCCACAGAAAACATCCTTTCAATAAATAACTGTCTGTTATATTATATCAAAAAAACGGTGTCGGTATGCTATAGTATATTTAATAATAAGTTAAGAAGAGGTCCAAAATGATCAAACTGTATACCGATGCTGCATTTAAAAACGGAAAAAGCGCGGCAGGAATCCTTATCGTCAAAGACGGACGGCAGATTCAGCAAAAGTTCGCATTGAACGAAAAAGACAATCATGCAGCAGAATTTGCTGCCGCCGCCAGAGGTTTTGAGCAAATTAAAAAGATTGCCCGGGAAGACGAAGCAATCTTTTTCTATACCGACAGCAAAATTGTCTTCGACAGTCTGAATAAGCACTACAGCAAGTCATATCAGGAACAGCTTAATCGTCTGGAAGAAATTGTCCGGACGTTTTCCCTGATGATTCCGAACCAGATTTCAGATAAGGAAAACCGCGGAGCACATGAGCTGGCACTGCAGGCCCTGCATTAGGCGCGCGGCTTGCGCCTGCCCCAGTATTGAAACAGATCTGTTCTCAACGATCCATTATAAAGCTTGCGTTTCTTCGTCGCTTTTTGACCGTACCATTCTTCAAACTTAAGGTCGCTTGTCAAAATGTACTTGCCCCACGTTTCAAGCGGGCGATAAACCTCTCCCATTTGACGATAAAGCTTATGCACTTCGTCTCTGCTGCTCAGGCGTTCCCCGTACGGAGGATTGGCAACGATTATGCCGTATTCCTTATCGGTTTTAAAATCCTTCAGAGCCATCTGCTTTAAATTAATGCTTGAAACAACTCCGGCTGCAGTGGCGTTTCTTCTGGCAATTTCAACCATTCGTCCGTCAATGTCGTAGCCCCGGATATCGAGTTCGCGTGACATGTCCGCCTTCGATTGTGCTTCTTCGCGCATTTTTTCTTCAAGACCCGATTCAACAAGTTCCCACTTTCCACAGGCAAATTGACGATTCAATCCAGGTGCAATGTTATGTCCGATCAAAGCCGCTTCAATCGGAATCGTCCCGGAACCGCAGACAGGATCAACGAATGGCCGTTCAGGATACCAGTGAGAAATCAGTACCAGCGCTGCAGCCATGTTTTCCTTAAGCGGCGCTCCGCCTTTTTCAGTTCGATATCCGCGCTTGAACAGGCTGCTTCCGGTCGTATCGAGCGTAAGCATGACCTTATCCTTGTTGATCGCACATTCGATTGGATAAAGTGCCCCTGTTTCAGGAAGCTGTGTCCGTCTGAAATAAACAGTACACATTTTATCAACAATCGCCTTCTTGACAATGGACTGTACGCTTGGAACATTGTGCAGCTTTGATTTTTGAGATTTTCCGGAAACCGGGAACTCTGCATCAAGCGGAAGAAGCTCATCCCACGGCAAAGCCTTGGTTTTTTCAAACAGATCGTCGAAAGTCCTCGCCTCAAACTCAGCCACGACGATCTTGATTCTGTCAGCCGTTCTTAACCACAAGTTTGCTTCAAAAACATCTTTCATCGTCCCCGAAAAGCGGACTCTGCCGTTTTCAGTCTGAACATCATATCCAAGATGTTTCAGTTCGTTTGCAGTAATTGCTTCAATTCCGGCCGCACAAGTTGCAATTAAATTGAATTTTTCCATTTTATCCCTCACAGATTTGTTTTAAAATTTGTTTTCTACGAAAAAAGACCAGGGATAACACCCTGGTCAATCCTGGAATACAGTCCTCTATAAGCCACGTTCCGTACGTCATTCGGTTCAGGAATCCGAAATCGGTGGTAATCATCTATCTCCGAGTCAAAGACTCGCCCCCATGATTAGTTCATTTCCGTCATGAAGCGCCCCTACCAAAGTTTGGGTTACCTGCTCGCGGGGTTTACCTCGTTCCACCGGGTGCGTTTCCGCATCCGTTCGTCACTGTGGCACTTTTCAAAACTACTTGAGCTTAGCCGAAACCTTAGCCCGTTCGTCTGCCGTTACCTTAAAAGGTACCTTGCCTTATTTTTTCAGCAAGCACGATCACTACAGGCATCTCAGCCTGTGCAAGCTTGGACTTTCCTCAGCCTATATAAATAGACCGCGATTACCCGAAAACTGTATTACTATATTAACATATTTTAGAAGCGATTACCTTGATCGCCATTATCGTTAAGCTGCGCACCAAACACATGACGTTCCAAATTAGACAGACGTTTCAAAACATCCATGTTGGTCATGTTCGTCTGAGGACGTGCAGTTTGTGAATTTCCGCCGACGCTGACCTGCTTGGTCAACTCATCGACGCGACTGCGCAACTTTTCATTGTCAGCCTGAAGCTTCTGAATCTCAGATGTAAAAACCTCATAATCTTGAATGACGGCATCCAAAAATTCATCGACCTCTGTCGGATCATAGCCACGCATCTTCGGTTTGAAGTTTTTGTTTACGATGTCCTTAGGCGTAAGATTTACATTTTCCATAGAAACTGCACCTCATTTACTATACAGGAACTTAACTCACAACACATTTAATTATAACAAGTTATTGTCAGATTGTAAACCATAACTTTGAATTTCTTGATATTGCTCGCTTGCATCCTGCAAATCGAACATGTCGATCGTTTGAAGAAAATAATCATTATTCTCCTGATGTCTCAGAATTGCTTCATAGTCATAGCGGGATTTTCCCTCATGCTCTTTGTCGTACAAAAGCAGACAGCCTTCGGTATGCTCAAGCATGAATCGTTGGTAATTTCTCAACTGTTGCGGCGATTCGTAAGGCCTTGAACTGACCTTTGCGCTGAAATCGCAGTTTTCTTCCAGTTCCTTGAGTCTTATTTTCCTGTCCTCCTTCCAATTGCTGCCAAATTCAGAGAACGGGTACATCAACGATGTCTTCAATTCAAAATTAGTCATTGCAATTTTTTCGGCAACTTCCAGCGCCCACTGCTCAGTTCCCAGTTGTCCGCCCGTGATAACCCACTCGAGTCCTTTTTCCAACAAGGAATTCAAGCTGTTTTCCAGACAGTATTTGATTACGGCGACTTTCGGATCGTTATCATTGAAGATGCCAAGCTCATAGCTGCGGTATCCGGTTACCCAAAGTCTCATTCAGTCACCCCCTTACCTGATTGTACTACCTTCTTTGCTAATTTGCCCGCAACTTGTTATAATTAATCAGATGGGAGTTGATACTCTGTGGTAATTAATTATCCCAACGGCCGGCCTTTCAAGAATAATCATTCAGCTCTAAAAAGGACCAGGGCCCGAAACACCATTTACGGAAACCGTGGCATGTCGCTTGAAGACGAAATCAACGAAAGCAACAAGTACTACCTCGAACACGGAATCGCCGTCATTCATAAAAAGCCGATTCCAATCCAGATCGTTGACGTTTCTTATCCGAAAAGAAGTGCCGCGGTCATCCGCGAAGCATATTTCAAACAAGCATCGACGACCGATTACAATGGCGTCTATCATGGAAAATACATCGATTTCGAAGCAAAGGAAACAAAAAACAAAGCTTCGTTTCCGCTAAGTAACTTCCATAAGCACCAGGTGGAACATATGCGTGCCTGTCAAAAACAAGGCGGAATATGTTTTACAATCATCAGATTCGTTTCAAGCTCTGAACTTTTCCTGCTTCCTGCCGATATTTTATTTGAGTATTGGGACAATCAGGAAAGCGGACGAAAGTCGATTCCAAAAAAAGTCATCCAAGACAAGGGTATTGGGCTTGACTACGGATTGGAACCTCGCCTTCCTTACTTGGAAGGCGTCGACTGCCTGATTTCAAATCATAAGTTTTAACACGTATCAAGGAGGATATGAGAGAATATATGGGAAACAACGATCCAAAATATTCGCGTACCGCTAAAAAACATGAACAGCATCACAGTTCGAAGAATCATAATGGTCCGCGCAAACGTCCAGTCAGACGCCCTAAGAAAAGGATGTCTCTTTTTTCAAAAATTCTCTTAGGACTCGCATTGGCGGCACTTGTCTGCATCTGTTCCGGAGCAACGCTTTTCTTCATGTGGGCAAAAGATGCACCGACGTTGTCAGAACAGCGCCTTGCCAGCGCAGGATCAACCATCATCTATGATTCCGACGGAAACAAGATCATGTCGCTCGGAACTGAAAACCGTTCATACGTCAACGGCAAGGATATCCCTCAAAAACTGAAGGATGCCGTTACTTCCATTGAAGACAGGCGCTTTTACAAGCATATGGGCGTTGACCCGTTCCGAATCGTAGCCGCCGCGCTCTCCAACGTCAGCGGATCTTCAGCCGGGCTACAAGGCGGCAGTACGCTTGACCAGCAGTTGATCAAGCTTTCATTCTTTTCAACCAAGCGCTCAGACCAGACTTTCAAGCGCAAGGCCCAGGAAGCCTGGCTCGCCTTAAAGCTTGACAAGACATACAGCAAGGATCAGATTCTGACCTATTACGTCAACAAGGTCTTCATGGGATACGGCTGCTACGGAATGCAGACGGCCGCCAAGTATTATTACGGCAAAGCCCTCGACCAGCTTGATCTTGCGCAGACGGCCCTGATTGCCGGAATTCCGAATGCACCTTCCCAATACAACCCGTATTCGAATCCGACGTATGCCAAGGCAAGACGCGATGAAGTCCTGAACGCGATGGTCGCAAATGATAAGATTTCGTCGCAGGAGGCTGCTTCAGCCAAAAACGAAGACGTCAAGAACGGACTGCTTCAGTCCCATCAGCAGCAGGGAACCACTGAAAACGAAAAGATTGCCGATCCTTATATCAAGCAGGTTGTCGAGGAAGTCAAGAACAAAGGATACGACCCCTATAAAGGAAGCCTGCAGATTTATACGAACCTGAACATGAATGTTCAGAAACGACTCTACGAAATTGCAAACACCGACTCATATCTGAACTATCCCGATGACGAGCTGCAGGTTGCATCAACCGTCATCGATCCTAAAAACGGAAATGTCGTTGCGATGATCGGGGGACGAAAGAACGGCGACGTCACCTTTGGATTGAACCGTGCCGTTCAAACCGACCGGACAAACGGATCCACGGCCAAGCCGCTGATGGACTACGGTCCTGCAATCGAGTATCTTTCATGGGCAACGTACAAGCCGCTCAAGGACACGAAGTACATTTACCCGGGGACTAACATCCAGCTATATGACTTTGACCATGAGGAAAAAGGCACGATGACAATGCGCAATGCCTTGATTCAGTCGCGAAACATTCCGGCCATCCGTGCCTTGGAGGCAGTCGGCATCACCAAGTCGCAGGCTTTCATCGAAAAACTCGGTTTCAAATATAAAAAGACGCTTGAGTTTCAAAACGGCATCGGCATGCCTTCTTCGACCTTGCAGAATGCTGCCGCCTACGCTGCATTTGCCAACCAGGGAATCTACCATAAGCCGCAATATATCAATACAATCATTACAGCTGACGGCGAATCGAAGAAATTCGCCAGCTCTGGCAAACAGGCGATGCAGCCTTCGACAGCCTATATGATTACAGATATGCTGAAACAGGTAATTTCGGAAGGCACCGGCACAAGAGCTGCCATCAGCGGACTTTATCAGGCAGGCAAGACGGGAACGAATGCCTATCCGTCAGACGTTGCCTCGAAGTTCCCTTCAAGCGCATCAATGGATTCATGGTTTAACGGCTATACCAAGCACTATTCCGTTTCCGTCTGGGTCGGATATGATCACCAGTATGAAAGCGGCAACTATCTTGACCGATATTCACAATCGCTGGCCTCGCTCTTTTACAAAGCTGTCATGACTTACCTTTCACAGGGAAAGACAAACAGCGACTGGTCGCGTCCAAGCAACGTCTACGTCAAGGAAGTTAACGGCGTTCGCGAGCTTTATCTTGCAGGATCTCCCGGCCAGACGGTCAAGGATGTTGATGATGACGACGACTCTTCTTCAATCAGTTCTCTTGAAACAACTTCAAGCGTTCTTTCATCATCGTCATCATCATCGTCATCAGAAGAAGAAACGACGACATCTTCAAGTGAAACTTCCTCTGACAGCGTCGACACGTCTGCGTATTCGGCAGGCAACTCCAGTCCTGCCAGCACGCCTTCAACTGGAACGCCAGGCAAAGGAACAACGACAAATGGAACTCAGGATAATTCCGACGCAACAGCAACACAACAGCAGCATTGATGATAATATGACTGCAGCAAAAAGCAGCATCCAGACCAGGATGCTGCTTTTTTGTTGACATCAGTCATTTAAATTTCTGAAATACTTGCATTCAGAACTCAACGGACACGTTTCGCATTTCGGTTTTCGCGCAAGACACTGATACCTCCCCCATGCAATCAGCAAATGATGCGCCTCGATCCAACGGTCCTCATCAACCTGTTCCATCAGCTGACGCTCAATCTCAAAAACGTTTTTTGTCGGTTCAACCAAAGCAAGCCTGCTGGAAACGCGACTGACATGAGTGTCAACGGCAAATGCAGGGATTCCAAAACATTCGGCAAGTTCCACGTTGGCAGTCTTTCTGCCGACACCGGTCAAGCTCATCAACTCTTCGCGCGTCTTCGGCACTTTGCCGTCGAAGCGTTCAACCAGATCTTTTGCACACCCGACCAGATACCTGGCTTTATTGTGATACAGTCCAATCGTTTTGATGTATTCTTCAACTTCAACCGGATCTGCCTGAGCCAAATCAGCCGGCGTCTCATATGCTTTAAAAAGTGCCGGGGTTGCCTTATTGACGGAAACATCGGTTGCCTGTGCGCTTAAAATAATCGACAGCAGAAAGTGGAACGGATCAGTCCTGTCAAGGGTCGTATCCGCTTTTGGAAAACGCCGCTTCATCGTATCGAGCACTTTTGAAACCTGTTTCTTCTCAAGCATCTTTATCAACTCCAGACCAGTGACTCAACGGAATTTTCGGACGACTGGCATTACCTTTTTTCTTGTTCTGATTCGTTTTCCTTTCTTCGCGCTGATTCTTGACTCGCTGAACGTCCATCGCCGAATGAACATTTTGCTTTTCCCATGAAATGAGAATTCTGTCAATATACTTAAAGTTGTATGCCTGGCTCAAAACCGCCTCCTTCAAGGCCAGCAGGATGATTTCCGGCGAATAGCCGTCTTCTTCCAACCAGCGTCTGATTTCCTCAAGTTCAATGCTTGAAAGCGGGCGCCCGAATTCTTTTTGAAAACTGTCAAAAACCTGTTCTTTAGTTGCGTTTTCCTGTTTTTGATTTCGTGTCTGCAACTGATTTTTTACAATCTGCACAAGCTTTTCATACAAAAACGATAAATCGTAACAATCGCGCTGCTTGCCCGAAGCATCAATAACGGTTCTTAAATCAACGACCTTTTTGACGATCAGATTATTGAGCAGCGTTCCGATTTCGGCATCCGTCTTGCCCATAATCTTAGACAAAGCTTCCAAATCAACGTCTTCTTTCTGCTGGTCGAATTTCATCAGCATCAGCAGCAATAAGAACTCGCCGTCGTTAAGACCCAGATCCGTATAATTTTCAAGCAGCAGATTTGAAATCGAAGTCTGGCCTTTCCTTAAAATAAAAACTGTTGCATCATCCATTGAAAACACCACTTTCAAGTAAAAAAAGGCCAGGAAACATCCCGGCCCAAGATTTTCATCAAGGATAAATACGGTTCAGCAAACGTGGGAACGGAATTGCTTCACGAATGTGATCTTCGCCCGTCAGCCACGTGATGCAGCGCTCAAGCCCAAGGCCGAAGCCTGAGTGAGGAACGCTGCCGTAACGCCGCAAATCCAAGTACCATTCATAATCATCCTTATTAAGTCCAGCCTTAACTATTTGCTCTTCCAAATATTCAGGATCCGTTGCGCGTTCAGACCCGCCGATGATTTCGCCGTATCCTTCCGGCGCGAGCAGGTCGGCACAAATCACGACATCATCGCGCGTCGGGTGCGGCTTCATGTAAAACGGCTTGATGGCCTTCGGATAGTTCATGACGAAAACAGGCTTGCTGAAGTGTTCTGCGAGATAGGTTTCTTCAGGAGATCCAAAATCTTCGCCCCACTTGACGTCAGGAAATTCTCCGCTTTCCTTGAGCAGGTCAATTGCTTCGTCATAGGAAATGCGCGGATAAGGAAGTTCCGTATAGCGTTTCAGAACTTCACGATCGCGTCCAAGAATTTCAAGCTCATAGTCGCAGTGATCAAGAACGTTTTGAACAAGGCAGGCAATGTAGCGTTCCTGAATCTCCAAGCTTTCTTCCTGATGCATGAAAGCCATTTCCGGTTCAATCATCCAGAATTCAATCAAATGACGACGAGTCTTGGATTTTTCAGCACGGAACGTCGGGCCGAACGAAAAGACCTTTCCGTATGCCATTGCCCCCGCTTCTTCATACAGCTGACCGGATTGGGACAAATATGCATCCTTGTCGAAATATTCAGTATGGAACAGTTCCGTCGTTCCTTCAGGTGCGCTGCCCGTTAAAATCGGAGCGTCAAGCTTGATGAACCCTTCCTTGTTGAAGAATTCGTACGTTGCACGAATTACTTCATTTCTGATCTTCATCACGGCAAACTGACGCTTGGAACGAAGCCACAGGTGACGATGGTCCATCAGGAAATCCGTGCCGTGTTCCTTCGGCGTAATCGGATAGTTCTCGCTTTCCCCTACCACTTCAATGTCTTCAATTTCAATTTCATAGCCGAAATGGGAGCGTGCATCCTCATGAATCGTTCCAACCACGTACATGCTCGTTTCCTGCTTAAGCTCCTTTGCAAGCTTAAACGTTTCTTCAGAAACATTGCTCTTTACAACGACTCCTTGAAAATAAGCCGTTCCGTCACGAAGCTGCAAAAAGGCAATCTTGCCGCTTGAACGCTTATTGGTCAGCCAAACTCCGATTTTCACTTTTTGATCGACGTAATCTTTGGAATCGATAATGCTGATTGTTTCCAAACCAAATTCCTCCTACATATGTTTTTCTACAAATTCTTTCATCCGGCTCATGGCCTTCTTCAAGTCTTCAAGACTTGTCGCATAGCTCAGGCGCACGTGTTCGCTCATGCCAAATGCAGAGCCTGGAACAACCGCAACGTGTGCTTCTTCCAACAGCCTGTCCGCAAATTCTTCCGTCGATTCGAATCCGCAGAAAGAAACAGCCTTCCTGACATTTGGAAACATGTAAAATGCCCCCTCAGGCTTGTTCTTCAACTCAAATCCGGGAATTTCGCAGACAAGCGGATAAATGTCGTTCAAGCGCTTTTCGTATGCCTGACGCATTTCCTCAGTACATGCCTGATCGCCGGTAACTGCTGCCAGGGCGGCATATTGACTTACTGCTGCCAGATTGCTTGTTTCGTGTCCGATAACGGCTCCGATTTTCTTAATGATTGCTTCTCCGGCAACAACGTAGCCAACTCGCCATCCGGTCATTGCATATGCCTTTGAAAAACCGTTGACAAGAATCGTATTCTGTCTGATTGAAGGTTCAAGCTCCATCAATGAGACAAACTTATTTCCATTATAGACTAACTTGCTGTACATGTCATCAGCAATCAGATAAATATCGTGTTCGACTGCCCAACTGCCGATTGCTTCAAGTTCTTCTCTCGTATAAATCAAGCCTGACGGGTTCTGCGGCGAATTAATGATTACAGCGACGGTTCTTTCCGTCCGCATCTCCTCAAGTTCTCCGACCGTAACTTTATGGGTTTCGTTATTGGCCTTGACAAACTTCGGAACTCCGCCGACAAGCTTGACCTGTTCACCGTAGCTCACCCAATATGGCAGCGGAATCAGGACTTCGTCGCCCGGATCAAGGATGGTCTGCGCGATTGCAAAAAGCGCCATCTTCCCGCCGACTGCCACAGCGACGTTCTCCCTGGAAAATGCAGTGTTGCAGTCAGCATTGACGAATTTTGCGATTGCTTCTCTTAATTCCAAAATACCGGTTGCAGGAGTGTAAAAATCGGACTTTCCTTCATTTATGGCTGCAACAGCCGCATCCTTAACGTGACGCGGAGTATTGAAATCCGGTTCTCCGATTGATAAATTGATCACGTCGATTCCGGAAGCCTTCATCTGCTTTGCCTTGGCAGAAAGTGCCAATGTGGCCGAAGGCGTAATATTTTGCGCACGTTGCGATATCTTCATTTGAAAAAACCTCCATCAAATGTTTTGAATTGTTTTGATGACATCACCATTCTTGAAAGCAATGATGTCGTAACACAAATTGCCATAAGTGTTAAGATAGGTGACTTCCCAGACGGGAGTTCTTCCCCTCATACCCATTCCGACATTCGTAATCTTCCTGACGTCCTGCCGTTTTCTGACGGCTTTTTTGGCTGTTTCAGCAGAGATGCCGTCCTCTTGACCGTAGATGTTGATTTTCTTGCCGTTTTTCGAAACAATGGCATAAATTTTCTGGTTATCCGTATTTGTTCCGGCGACGGTGTAAAAAGTCTTGTCCCTGCTGTAACGGTAAAAAGCATCCTCTTTCCTGAGATGCGCATATTTCTTAGCCAGGCGAACCGCTTCTTTGTGAGCTTCATTTTCCGGCTGCACTGATTTAAGGAAAATCCCTAAAACAGCAACTATTGCCAGCAAGACTCCAATAAAAAGATACAGCCTGCCATGCTGCTTTTTTTGCATTTATTAAAAGCTCCCTTCATCCATCGTGCAGAATCGGCTGAAAATAAAACACATGCTTTATTATACCAGTCTTTTCTCATCAGCGGCACCTAAAACCCAAAATCTTTTTCAGCATCGCGGATAATTTCGGGAATATCCTTCATTTTGACACAATCAATACGCAGATCTTCCGGAAGCGTGTCAGTAAACTCATGCGCATAACGCTTGTTGATGATGCGCGAATCCAGCACCGCCAAAACGCCGTGGTCGTCCTTTGTCCTGATCAGCCTTCCAAACCCCTGCCTGAACTTCAAGGCTGCTTCGGGAAGCGAAATAGCCGAAAAAGGATTGTGTCCCTTAGCCTGAACGTTGCGATAGCGCACCCTGTTGATCAGTGAATCGGGGGCCTGAAAGGGAAGACGCGTAATTACCAGCAGTTCAAGCCTGTCTTCCGGAAGGTCGATTCCTTCCCAGAAACTTCCCGCTCCAAGAAGAATGCTCTTTGAAGACGCCAGAACGAAACGTTTCTTCAGTTTTTCGGGAGTCCCGTTCACTCCCTGAGCCAGAATCTCCCTTTTTTTATTCAGTCCACGTACCGACAGTCCGTTGTAAACTGCTTCGATATCCTCCAGGGAGTTAAACAGAACCAGCGTCTGCAAGGAGGTTCCTTCAATAATGCCTGCCAGCGCATCAGTCAGATATGCATGATATTCATCCTTGCTGAGCATTGACGAAAGATCGGGCGAATCCGTCGCAAAGACGGCTCTTGACTGATGAGCATAATCAAACGTGCCCTGATATTTTCTTGTCAGGACACCGTTATCCAGACCGAGCTGTGCCTTCGTGTATTCTTCGGTCTTTTTCGTGAACAACAGCGCTCCGCACATCACGATGTGCTTAAAATGTCCGTAAACTTCTTCTTCAAGATATTTTCCGGCTTCAAGCCTTGAAAAGCACAGGCGCAAATGCGTTTTAGGGTTATCGGGCGAGTGTTTCAGCCAAACCAGCGCTGTTTCGTCCATTTTCTCGAGTTCGGAAAATTCCAGCAGATGCCACTTCTCCATTGATTCGACAAGCTTTTCGCAATCAATGATCCAGTCAGTTAGAAGATTGACGGCCTCATGGTCAAGGGTTCCGGCATCAAGCGCCCTGAAAAAGCGTTGCTTCATTTCCGTTATCTGTCCCAAAAGTTCAGTGTATGCAGTTGTCGTCTTCAGGAAAATCGCAAAATTCTCCTTCAAAAGACCCAAAACCTTATTTGGAGAAAGCGGCGTTTCAACGAATTCCTTCTTTGATTCGACCCATGGTCTGATGTATCTTTCCCAGAACTTCTCTCTGATGAACGGTACGGAATGGTCGATTATCTGAATATTGCGCAGAATTGTCCGATATTCGTTCTTCGTCAGAAAATGCTGTCTGATCAGTCCTTCAAACGAAAATGAAATGTGCGACTCCATTGAAACAAGCAGAGTGTCTGAGTAAATCTTGACCAGGTCAAAATCAAGGACGGACCTGCTCTGTTCCATCGCAGCGACCGGGATGTTCTGGGCCTCATCCAAAATCAGATTGGCCTTCTTTCTGCCGATTTCTTCGGCATGGCGCAGCAGATAAGAATGATTGGTAAAGACAAAGTCCGCAAATCTGACTCTGACGTCTCTCAGTCTCACAAAATCAAGACCGTAAAATGCACTTTTATCGGATAATGACCCGACCCCCGTATGTTTAATCATTTTAAACAACTGCGTTCGATAGGTCGTCAGGTGCAGTTCATCCATATCGCCGGTCGTCGTCTGCCAGAGCCAGGATAAAATGCGCATCTGCAGCACCCGTGTCTGATTGTTCAGCGGAAGCCTGAGCGTATGACTGAATTTTTCAAGATCGATGTAATGTCCGCTGCCTTTCATGACTTCATACGTGAAATCGAACGGAACGATTCTTTTAAGCAGCGGCACGGATTCCCTGACAATCTGATCCAGCAATGCCGTCGTCGACGTTGAAACCACGGTTGAAGTCCCTTTCTGTGCCTGATATGCGCCCGGAACAAGATATCCGAGCGTCTTGCCCATGCCGGTCGGAGCCTGAACCAAAAGCATCTTTTCAGCACCGTTGAAGTGCTCGTAGATATCGTTCATCATTTTCGCCTGTTCTTTTCGCCAGTCGATGACTCCTGAAAAAAGCCCGGACTGCTCAGCCTCGGTTTTCGGAAATTCATCGCCAAATCCCTTTTTTGCCTCAAAACGCGGCCGTCTGAGCACGATTCCTTCAACTTCGATGTGTTCCCTGTCAAGCATCTCGTGTTGTTCCCGCTTATTTTCATATGCCTGTAAAATGCACTGCTTCGTTTCATAAAGGAGCGCATCAGACAGTCTGAGCAGACTCTTGAGCAAGGCTTCCGGCATTGAAGAAAGCTTTCTTTGCAGCAGAATGAAGAGTTCGGCCGTCACCAGGGCATCACTGTCCGCATGATGAGGATGCTTGTGCTTCAATCCCAGAAAATGCGCAAGATCTGCCAGACGGTATGAAGCAAGCGTCGGAAACGCGATTTGCGCAAGCTGGACAGTGTCGATTCCTTCAAGGTCAAGCTTCGGAAATCCGATGCGTTCAAATTCACTGTTCAGGAAACGATAATCAAGCTCAATATTGTGTGCAACAAACACAGTTCCACTTAAAAGCGCATAAATTGTTCCTGCGACTTCATCAAAGGTCGGGGCGCACGAAACGTCCTTATCCGTGATGTTCGTCAGATTCTGAACATCTTCGGGGATTTTTCTCAACGGATTGATTAAAGTCGAGAACTTATTGACGATTCTTCCTCCCTCCGTGAAAACGCAGGAAAACTGTATCAAACGCTCGCTGCCGTTCGGATTGGTGCCCGTCATTTCGAGATCGACGACAGCATATGTTTGCAACTTAGACATTCTTTTCACCAATTTCGTTTTTTTAGATTTGCCAAACTGCCAGAAAATTCGGACGATGTTCTGCATTTCGTTTCTGATTACCTGTCTTCAAGTTTACCACATCTCATGATCCGATTAAACTTCCCCACCTGCGGGCAAAAACAATTACCTGTATTTAAGCTTGATTGTTCTGCGTTGATCATCTTTTTACAGTCGGACGATTTCACCTTCTTCCTGCATTGTCCACTATGGTTCATTGCAACTAAAGCTAATCTTATTTCTCAATTTTTTATACAGGAACACCTGCAGCGTCTTTTTCCTTTTTCACGACAAGGATTCAGTGTGTGGTGGAATACCGATTGAGCAGGTTCTTATTGCCTGGTCGTTTTTCGACCGTGTACTTACTTCAATCGCATTGCATGGTTTAACGCCATATGACGGGACATACAAAAACAGCGGTTAACTCAATTAACCGCCAACTACCATTTCATCTTCAGCCATGCCTGCACCTCACGTTACAAGTTAGAGTCAGCTGTTTTTTCTGGCTGCTCCCATCTCACGTTCCCTGCGTCTTTTCTTTCCATACTCTTCTAATTCTTTTGCTCTTTCTTTTTGAAGGCGCAGCTCCTCTTCGGTATAATCCGGCTTGTTGGATTCTGCATAGATTCGTTCACGATAATACTTGTCTGCTAATTCATCACTCAACACAGAAATCACCTCAATTCACATATTAATTATATCATGTTTTTATATGCGAAGTCCCAAGAAAGGAAAAGAGCATAAAAATAGCACCCACATCATTTATGTGAATGATTAACCGACATTTACTTCTGGCCATTCTGTCATTTTTTCTGACTCTTCAAGCAATCTTCTATCAATATATTCATTTTCTTCAGGCGTAAGAGGTTGTTCACCCTCCGGAAGAAGCTCACTAATCGGGTGAAGTGTATCTTTTATTACTTTGCCATCATAGCACATTGCCTTTTCAAGCATTTTTTCAATCATAGCTTTTCGCATTTCACACCAAACCTTTCTGTCTCATCTATAACTTTGACGCGGGTAATAGTCTTCTTAAAACTATTAGCTCATCTTATCTATCCCCAGCCATTTGCATATGACTTGGGATATTTTCCATCCTCCAAACATTTCAAAATCACCCTGTAAGTGGAGCTGAC
>NZ_DAIUCE010000012.1:19316-30516 GCF_036846325.1 Ligilactobacillus sp.
CAATCTTTTTTCCTGATTCAAGTACATAGCTTTTATCGTGTTTATTAACTGTGATATTATCTATTTTTATATTTTTATCATGATTCCTAACTTCATATGTTACAGATTTATCGTTATTATCAAGCAAAATCATTTCAAACATCATTAGCTATCACCGCCTTGCCACTTTCGTCAACCGTTAAATATTCATCTTTCAATTACAACAATCTTAAGAATCCATAGTATCACTGCTAACACAATTGCCACAACAGCTGAGGTATAGTATTTCTTTTCCTGATTACTTTTCCTCCCCAAATCATCCATCTGCTTACAATCATTATATTACACCTTTCTATGTGTATCGCCAATCTTATTATTATTTTCTACAGCCTGATTCCCGACAGCTCAAGCAATTCGATGATAATTACAATAACCCAACAGACTATCTGCAGATTTTTTCCTGTTACCATGTTCCAATCCCTCTAAATCTTATGATATACTACGCTCTTTCCTCAATCTTTATTAAGTTTTCCTTTTCCGAGTTGCCGTTGCTCAACACTCAAATACATGTCTGCTGCAAATATCCTTGTCATGTTTCAAATCCCTGCCCTATGGTAATTTCAATGATAAATCAATGCTATGCCCACCGGTAATCTCAAGTTGAACTTCTCCACTTGTAGCCAAAAACAATTACTAGTATAATAAATCTGATTGCAAAAACACAGAACGGAAAGGAAGCAATACATTTGGAAGAAGAATCACGTTTCGGCTTCGGCGAAAGCCACGCGAAAGTCATCTTAATCGGTGAACATTCCGTAGTCTATGGAAGACCAGCAATTGCGATTCCGCTCAAAACAATTAAGGCAACGTCCACGATAAAATCACGGGAAGACGGGCAGATTATCATTCACAGCGAACGTTTCGACGGTTTGCTGGCTGATGCTCCGTCAGACATGACTGGAATCAAAAAACTGATCCTGGATGCTGTCAGAAGACAAAATTACCAGAAAGGACTTGAAGCAACGATTAAAAGCATGGTGCCGATTGCACGGGGAATGGGTTCTTCGGCATGCGTCGCCGTTTCCCTGGCACGTGCGCTGTTCAGTTTCTTTTCCTTGCATTTCAGCGAAAAAGAACTGCTTGCGGCGGCAAACATCGAAGAAGTTGCCACGCATACCAATCCGAGCGGACTTGATGCCGCAACCTGCGCGTCAAACACGCCGATCTGGATGAAGGCCGGCCGAATCAAGCGCATCCCGATCAATCTGGACGGCTGCCTTTTAATCTGCGATACCGGCATCAAGGGGCAGACTTCTGAAGCAATCGCTGCCGTCAAGAAGCGTCTCGGAAGCGACGCAAAAGAAACAAACGCCCTGTTTGACGAGCTTCAGTCGCTGACTCTTGCCGCCGGAAAACAGCTGGCAAAAAACGATCTGCCCGGCCTGGGACAGACGTTTGATGCCGCCCAAAGCGTACTCAAGGCTCTTGGCGTAAGCTGCGACGAGCTTGACAAGTATATTTCCATCGCAAAGGACAACGGCGCGCTTGGTGCCAAGCTGACCGGAGGCGGGCGCGGCGGATGCTTCATCTGTCTGACGGAAAATGCAGCGCAGGCAAACGAACTGGCTCAAAAGCTAAGTCTGTCCGGGGTACGGAAAACATGGATCGAACCGCTCGCTGCCAAGGAGGTATCACCCGCTTTATGAAAAAAACAGCAAGAGCTCACACAAACATTGCACTTGTCAAATACTGGGGCAAGGCAGATGAAGAACTGATCATTCCCATGAACGGATCCGTTTCACTGACGCTGGACCATTTTTATACGGATACGACGGTCGAGTTTGATCCTACGCTGACGGAAGACGTTTTTTGCCTTGACGGCAAGCAAAAGTGCGATCCTAAAGTAGCCGGATTCATGAATCTTGTCAGAAAAATGGCAAAAAAGGAAACTTTTGCAAGAATCGATTCGATCAATCACGTACCGACAGCGGCCGGACTGGCCTCTTCCGCATCGGCCTATGCCGCCCTTGCGCTTGCAGCCACCAGCGCAGCCGGACTGCATTTGACGGGAAAAGAGCTCTCGAGACTCGCAAGACGCGGTTCAGGATCGGCCACACGCTCGATCTTCGGAGGGTTCGTCGAATGGCACAGGGGAACAGATGATCTGACGTCCTTCGCCGAGCCGGTTGAAGAAGAAACAGACTGGGAAATCTGCATGATTGCCATCGTCATCAACGGCCATGAAAAAAAGATCAGTTCCAGGAACGGGATGCAGCAAGTCGTCAGAACATCCCCCTACTACCCTGGGTGGGTCAAAACGGCCGAAGAAGATCTCAAACTGGTCAAACAGGCCATCAAAACCAGGGATTTTCACTTGCTCGGCGAAGTTTCCGAAGCAAGTGCCATGAAGATGCATGCCTTGAACATGAGCGCCAGACCGCACTTTTCATATTTTATGCCTGACAGTATTCTTGCAATGCAAAAAATTGAAGAATTAAGAAGTCAGGGCATTCCCTGCTATTACACGATGGATGCGGGGCCAAACGTCAAAGTCATCTGTGAAAGAAAGAACGTTGATTTTATCATTGACGAACTGTCAAAGTTCTTCGCAAGGGAAAATCTTCTGGTCGCAAACCCCGGCCCCGGCGCAAGACTTATCTGATTTCCCGATGATTCCCGCTGCAATCAGGGGAATTTTTTCATCATCGATCATTGAAAGGATTTGAAAAAATTGATTAAGGTCAAAGCACCTGGAAAGCTTTATATTGCGGGCGAATATGCGGTCGTTGAAACCGGATGTCCCGCAATCCTGGTCGGTCTCAACAAATACGTCTACGTTTCAATCGAAGACAGCAAGGATTTTGGCACGATCATTTCAAAGCAATACGAAAACTCGACCGTTGTCTGGAAAAGACGCGGCGAACACATGGTAATCGACAATCGCGACAACCCGTTTGAATATATCCTGTCAGGCATCAGAATCACCGAACAGTACGCCCAGGAGCTCGGCAGAAAAATGCGCTGCTATGATTTGAAAATTGACAGTGAACTTGACAGCCCGAGCGGAAAGAAATACGGCCTCGGATCATCTGCAGCAGTCACCGTTGCAACCGTCAGGGCACTTTGCCAGTACTACAGGCTGGATGTGACGCCTGACCGGCTTTTCAAGCTTGCAGCCATCGCTCATTTCGAAGTCCAGGGGAACGGATCGCTTGGAGACATTGCCACCAGCGTTTTCGGCGGCTGGCTCGAATACCATTCGTTTGACCGCCAGTGGCTTAAAACGGCCCGTCACAACTATTCCCTTGGCGAACTGCTCGCCAAGACCTGGCCGGGGCTCAAAATCAAGTCCCTCCCTGTATTTGACAATCTTAACCTTCTCATCGGCTGGACGGGATCGCCCGCTTCAACCTCGAACCTGGTCGACAAAGTCGAGCTTTCCAAGGATGAAAGGCGCAAGAAGTATCTGGAATTCGTTCATGAAAGCAGCAAATGCGTTGAACAGATGGAAGTTTCCTTCCAGGAACATGATTTGAAGGGAATTCAGGAATGTCTGCGCAAAAACCGCAGCCTCCTGGAAAACCTGCATGAAATCACGGGCGTCGAAATTGAGACGCCGACACTGAAATATCTGATTGAAAGTGCAGAGCGTTTCGGCGGTGCTGCCAAAACGTCCGGCGCAGGCGGAGGCGACTGCGGCATCGTTTTGATCGACTCTTCAATCGACACGGCTCCCCTGCTCGATGAATGGACAAAACACGACATCATCCCGCTTGACTTGAGCGTCCATTACAACGACTGATTTTGCAAAAGGAGGGCAAGATGAATCTTCATTCGCACAGAAAAGACGAACACGTCATGATTGCAGAAAAGCTTTACCGTAAGAAAAGTTCAAACGGTCTGGAAGGCGTCCGGCTCATTCCGGCCAATCTTCCGGAAATTTCACTGGACGAGGTCAGCCTTTCAACGACTTTGGCCGGAAAAAAGATTGAAGCCCCGTTCTTCATCAACGCCATCACCGGCGGAAGCGAGACGACAGACCGGCTGAACGAGAAGCTGGCCATGGCGGCAGCTGCCACGGGACTTGCCATGGCCGTCGGCTCCCAGAGCATTGCACTCAAAGACCCTGCATTTGCCAGGGGCTTTGAAAGACTCCGTTCAATCAATCAAGACGGCATCATGCTGGCAAATCTCGGTGCCGGACATCCACTGAAAAATGCAGAGCAGGCAGTCAGGATGATTTCCGCAGACGCACTTGAGCTTCACCTGAATGCAGCTCAGGAGCTGGTCATGCCGGAAGGAGATTCATCCTTCTACTGGCTTGATAATCTGGTGGAACTGAAAAAATGCCTGAATGTGCCCGTCCTGATCAAGGAAGTCGGATCCGGCATGACGCCTCAGACTCTGAAGATCCTGGCTGAAAACAATTTTTCCTACGTCGACCTGGCAGGTTCAGGCGGGACGAACTTTGCAGCGATTGAAAACGAGCGGCGCAAAGGCAAGGAGACGCTTTCCTTCATGCAGGAACTCGGCCTGACGACCGCCGAAACACTTCTGGGCGCAAGAAAGCATGAACGGGAACTTCACGGTCTTGCCCTCACCGCCTCCGGAGGAATCAGGAATGCCGAAGACATCGTCAAATGTCTCGTCCTCGGTGCGGAAAACGTCGGCATCTCCGGCATGTTTCTCCACGTTCTGATCAAGGACGGAACAGACGGCCTGATTGAAAGAATCGAGGAACTTAAGCTCGGTGTAAGGACGCTCATGGCCCTTCTGGGATGTCGCACCGTTTCAGAACTGAAGAAAACGCAAGTGATACTCTCCGGAGAACTAAAGAACACTGTTGAACAGCTTTGACACAAAAAACCGTCTCGATGATGAAGACGGTTTTTTGTGTGTTTTCAGAATCCTGATTCTCCCTGTCAACCCAATCCCCGAAGAATTTCCACTTTAATTTTCCACGCATGCGTGCTAACATTATCCTTATTCTTACATATCGAGGGAGAAACAACTTATGAAGCCAAAATACATCATGCTCAGCATGCTGACGCTTTCGCTCATTCTTGGCGGATGTTCCGATTCCGGAAAAAGCCACGGTGAAAAGAGCGGAACGGAAGTCAGTTTTCTTTCGGGAAAGAAGTCCGGATCATCATCTGCAAAGTCAGACACGGAAAAGAAGGCTGCCAGTTCAAAGGAAGATGACGACACCGTCAAAACGCAGACAATGGAAGATGCTGACACTTCAGCTCTTACATCTGATCAGTGCATCGCCTGGGGAACTGCGGCATACGCAGTTTGTCATCACCTGAGCTTCGCCGACACGACGGACCTTTCCGCCAAAATTACAAATAAGAACGGCTACGGATACATTACCATGTTCAAGGAAAAGAAACAGGTTGCGTACTATCAGATCACTGCTGACGGATATCTCAAGGACGTGAAGACGAAGAAGATCGTCAGCAGAAAGCCGATTCAGATTGTCCTGACCAAATCCAAACATAAGAAGCACCAGGACAACATGAATGACTTCAATAAAGACAGCAGTTCCTCGTCAGAATCATCCGGCAGCAGTACATTCAACATCGGCGGAAGAAAAGATGAAGTGGACGAGGACACACCGTTTTCCAGCCAGCATCCGGCAAGTCAGGAACAGCTGGCCGTCATGGCTGCTCAGGCACTCTGTAATGAAGACACTATCTCTGATCCACCCGAGAAGGGACAGGAACCAGGTTCAGCAAATTCAAGAATTACCATCCGTGACTATGGAAACGGGCAGATTTTCCTTTGCACCTATTCAAGCGCCAACAAGGACTGCGGTGTGGTCTGTGATTTCAATTATACCGTTGCAGTTTCCGATAATACCATAAGAATTCATCAGATTGCTGCAGCCTTGTCGCAAGATCAAATTCTTGATGGATCACTCTTTGATAACTTTGATGATGACAGCGGGGCCATTCTCAAAAACACCTTCACCCCAGACCAGCTCTACCAAAAATACGGCAATCAGAGAAGACAGGTCGATGCCTGGCTCAAGGTAATGAAGACACAATACTGACAATTAAAAAGAGCACACCCGAGTTGGATGTGCTCTTTTTCATTATCCTAAGATTCTCAAACCCTTCGGGAAGAAGTTCTTCACCGTCAGGTCAACGGCCTTGCCGAATGAGTAGGCCTTGCCCTCACATACCAGCAGATACCATCCGCTGCCCTGTTCCGGACGTCCTGCAAGAGTGATGACGTTTCCTGACACATATTTCTGCCAGTCAGATATGTCCGTCTCAATTACGCGAGGACACTCCGCCGGATCAAGTGCGAGCGCAAGGCTGTATGAAGGCTCGAAACGCTTCTTCTTGAAGGTGCCCAGCAAAAGCCCTGGTCTGATGAACTTCAACCGTGAGATGTCAGGCCATGACCTTCTGTATAGATACAGATGATCGCCCAGAACGCTCAGGTCCGAGTCCCTGACATCCAGTCCGAAGTCTTTGGCGAAGCTTTGCCAAAGCCCGGCCTGCTCAGAACTCATGGAAGACTTTCTGCCGTGTTTTTTTCTGTCCTTCTTCCTGGAAACATTCTCGGCTGCAGGACGCGTATCCAACAGTTTGGCAATGAAATGCCCTTCACCCCTGAAATGGTGCATCATCAGCCTTACGCAGCCTCGAAGTTCTGCATTTCCATCGGAAAATTCAGGGCGTCCCTCATCCATGCCGGAGTACTTTTTAATCGGAACGAGTTCCAGATACGGGTATTCGTTCAAGAGCCACGTTATGATCTGCTCATCTTCTTCAGGCGCAAACGTACAGGTCGAGTAAACAAGCGTGCCCCCCTGCTTCAGCATCTTCATGGCATCGGCAAGAATCAGCTTCTGTCTTGCGGCACATTCTGCCGGGTAATCCTTATGCCAGTACTTTGTCGCAGCATGGTCCTTCCTGAACATTCCTTCGCCCGAACATGGCGCATCGACAACGATTTTATCGAAGAACTTCTCAAATGTCTTCGTCAGCCCCGCCGGATCCTCGTTGGTGACGATAACGTTTTCTGCACCGATTCGCTCCATGTTTTCAGCCAGGATCAGTGCACGCTTCCTGTTGATTTCGTTTGAAACCAGCAGGCCTTCATTGTTCATCAGGGATGCCAGGTGACTGGACTTTCCGCCCGGTGCCGCGCAAAGGTCAAGGATCTTCTCTCCCGGCTTCGGATCGCAGACTTCACCGACATACATTGCGCTGAGGTCCTGGCTGTAGACATATCCCGCCTGATGTTCAAGCGAGTTGCCGCTGACGGATCCGACATAACCGACTGCAGAATACTCAACCGGGTGTTCCAGATTCAAGGCAACGTTTTGATAATTGGATTTCAGCGGATTCAGCCGAAAGCCCTTCTGAGGTTCGGCATCAAAGCTTTCAAAGAAGGATTCGGCCTCATCGCCAAGCAGTTTCGTGTATTTTTCAATAAACTCATCAGGTAGATTCATGATCAGCAACCTCTTCTAGTCTTTTTTCATCTGGCGCTTCAGCAGCCAGTAAAACAGGCCGCTTGAGCAGACAAAGAGTCCGCCAAGGAAGCAAAGCACCAGGATATAGGAATTAAGATTGTAGAAGAGCGTTCCCGCAAGACCGCCCAGAATCAATCCGAGCGCAATGCAGATGCTGAATGCCCTCCATTCCGCAAAAATAAAACGCGGCACGTCAACCTTCAAGAACATCGTTTCATCGTAGTTTCGCTTGGAAGAAATAATCCAGAAGACGATTTCGCCGATCATCAAAACGATGACCAGAACAATCCCTAAGGCCTGTGCCCAGTGCGAGGCAATCCACGATTCATCAGAGACGATGAAGTGACTTGCGACCTGACGCCTGACCGAATTGGCACCAAGCGCCGACTTGATTGTGTTTGACTTCAGGTCCTGCGAGCTGTCGAGCAGGATGCGGTAATTGTTCGAATATGCATCCTGAAGCTGGGCAGTCGAAAGAGAAATGAAAATCTGGTCATCAAGTTCCGAATTATAGTTGTCGCCCATAACGCCGATTACGGGAACGTATTTGCCGTTCCACTTCAGATAAGCCTGGTCTTTTGGACGATACAGCCTGTTCTGCCAGTTCTTGCCGACAACCACCGTCGCTACGTTCGATTCAAAGTCGCTGTCTGAAAAGAAGTGTCCCGAAAGCATCGGCGGAGCAGTAAAGCTGCCCTTGCCGTAAAAATAGGTCACGTGCTTGTTTTCGCAATCCTGGTAATGAACCTGAACGTTGTCCAGCAAGTCAGTCTTTCCGATCTTCCGGTTAAGATCGTACAGGGTCATGTTCTGCTTCAGCGTCACGCGATACGTGTTTGGCGAAAGATTGTGATTATTAAGCTGAATGATCATGTCCCGTTCCTGAATCTTGAAACAAAGATAGACCGAAAAGAATGCGACTAAAAAGATATAGAAAAATACGTAGATGCGCTTTTTAAACAAAATCTGCCAATCCTTCCATTAGTGTATGCCCAATGCCATTTTGGCATAACTCGTCATGCGGTCCGTCGTCCAGGCCGGTTCCCAGATGAACTTGACGTCGACTTTCTTGATTTCCTCAACGTCTCCCAGGGCATTCGTCACGAGATCAGCCAAAAGGTCGGTCAAAGGACACCCCATCGTCGTCAAGGTCATGGAAACGACGCACGTTCCGTCCTCAGTAAGATCTATTGCATAGACAAGGCCCAGGTTGACGATGTCGACGCCAAGCTCAGGGTCGGTCACCATTTCCAGCCGGTCCAGAATCTCTTCCTTGATTTGTTCGTTCGTACGTTCTGACATTTAATCTACCTCGCTTATCTGTTTTCGTAATATTCAGCAAATTTTTCGGCCATCTCGACCGTTGTTTCATATGAGACCTTGTGCACGGCCTTTTCCGTCGTCGTAAACGTCATGTTCCGGGCATAGTCTTCATCCCTGATCCGATCGTAAAAAGCCCTTGTCGGCTTGTACGGCACCATCTGATCGGCCGTTCCGTGCCAGAAATGAAAAGGACGACCGGCAATCTTTTCCGGCGCAAGCGACAGGTCAATTGCGCGCAGAGCCTGAAGCTGGGAATCAACGTATTGCTGCGGAACGTTCTTGACCTCCGGCATCGAAGCAATCAGTTTCTTCGCAAATTCGACCGGACAGGGAGAACCCATCAGGCAGACTGCAGAAGAAATCCAGTCGTAGGAAGCCATCAACGCACATGTCGTGATGCCGCCCATTGAAAGACCGCTGACGCCGACAAAGCCATCCTTGATTCCAGCCGTTTCTTCGTAGTAATCGACAATCCTTGGAAATTCAGCGACCGAATCAGCGATAATCTGCCAGAATTCAAGAAAGTGCGTCTTCGCGGGTCCGTTCACTTCACGTTCGCCATGATACTGCGCATCGGGCATGACTACACGGAAGCCACGCCTGGCTATTTCATAGCCCTGCGTCAGGACCTTTTCCTTGCATCCTTCCCAGCCATGGTAAAAGAACACAAGCGGCAATGATTCATCTCTCAGATCACTGTCAGTAAGTTCCAGAACGGGATACTCTCCCGCATGTTTGCATGCAACTTCAATCATCAGAAAACCCCCATCCGAAATATCTATTCTAATTATACACTATTATGGCATATTTCGCCTTTTACCGAAATTGAAATTTAATGATTCATAAACGTTAGTTAAAGTAACAAGGTATGCTTTCTCAAAAATCATCGCATTTGCCGAGAATATGCCTGATTTCCCGCAAGGATACGGGTGCATCTTCTTTTTTATGGTATTCGACGGACTCGATCTGTCCGATTTCATCAATTCCTTCGACATAAACGCAATCACCGAATTCGTATTGATCCTCATCTGCAAGGCACATGATTGCCGAGCCGCTGTCATCAAAACAGACGTTGCAAAAAATCAGCTCGTCCTTGCAGCGCAGCACCTTCTCATAGTTGAACGGGTTGAGAATTTCGCCGGCGACTCCGTAATAATAAAGCAGATAATTCAATTTTTCAGCAAACTTCGGCCAGTCGACGGGCAGACCGCGCTTGTCAAAACTGCCCTTGACCTCTTTTTTTCTGCCGAATTTTGTTTCGAGTCTGATCAGATAATTTTGCTCTCCGGCAGGATTTTCGCAAACGTCAGCGGGATTGCCTTCAACCCTTGAAAAAGCATTCACTGAAACATCATCCAGAAAATTAGATACGATGCCAGCAAGCTGCACGTTGCTTCTCACCTTTAAACGATCAAACTTGTTTCTTTGCACGACGATTGACTCGGATGCGCGATCAATCACGATTCTTTCGCTTGAATCGACGATTTCTTCGTCTGAAAAATTCAGGCACCGGTTGAACAAAAGCTCGATTCTGTCGACTTTGTCGGGATTTCCGTCAAACACCAGCAGATCATCTCGCTTGAACATGGAGCGAATCATATCAGAGATGGACGAGAGTCGTCCGCTTTTTTGCAGTGCCCCGTGCGTTTCGAACTCTTCTCCTGCTTCATTTACGAAAATGAGCTTCCAGTCGTCACGACCTGATTTTTCAAAAAAAGTTTCGTAAACGTCTTTCAAATCTCCCATGACCCCGTCAAAAGCAGGATTCGGAAAAAGATACTCGTCCCCCATGCCGGGCGGATTGTGATTGACGATTTCGATCGTTGCCTTTTCATCATTCAATTCCAAAATCTGCTCAAAAATCGTGCTTCTCTTCTTTCTCGAATAAAGCGTGACTTTCTTGATTTTGCCTTCAAGCGGACGATGCGTTTCAAAATCATTTTCCATTCTGATTCCCCCTAAAAATGCAGTGCTCTGACGCACCTTTTCCTGAATTTCCTGTCACTTTTTCAAAAACGGTTTACTTTCCTGAAGTCAGATCATAACTCATTCTGACCAACGATTTGAGTTTTTCGTCTGAAACGATGCCGTCAAGACCAACCGTAACCCAATTTTCCTTGTTCATGTGGTATGCCTTGAAAATACCGTGCTCTTTTTGTAAAGAACCGACAAGTTCCTTGTCACATTTGAGATTGACAACGTCAACCACCCCCTCTTCGTCTGAACCTAACCACTTTTTTTGAACGTTCATCACCAGCGCAAACCATTTTTTGCTGTTTTTATGCCTGAAGACCTCGTTTCTAGGCGATTTCTTCCATGGATAATCAAAACTTGCATCGTAGTTTTGGATGACGAACTTTTCAAAATCATCCCTGTTCACCAAAATCACTCCTCTTAAACGAATTC
>NZ_DAIUCE010000013.1:0-1958 GCF_036846325.1 Ligilactobacillus sp.
TCGGATACGTCGTTGGAGCACCGAAAATCGGCAAAATCCCCGTGTTCAAAAGAATCATATGTGCACTGGCAATTTTAATGTTTTTGCTTGTAATGTTCAAATCGGGTTTCGTTTATCAGTATTTTAAAGTATAATTATTTTTGGAGGACTTTTATGAAGACTTTGTACGATGTCCAACAGTTGCTTAAACGTTTCGGAATATTTGTCTATGTTGGAAAAAGACTTTGGGATATTGAACTGATGGCTTTGGAATTGGATAATTTATACAAAGCTCAGGCGATTGACCAAAAAACTTTTCTCAGCGCGAAGCTTGTTTTAGAAAGAGAGCATCGTTACGAGGAAAAGCGTGAAAGGACGAAAAAGAACACAACGGAGGATGAAGTGTAATGGATAAGAAACTTATCGGCGTTGACCTTGGCGGGACGACAATCAAATTTGCGATTTTGACACTGGATGGCGAGGTTCAGCAGAAATGGAGCATCAAGACTAATATTTTAGATGAAGGTTCGCATATCGTTCCTGATATCATCGAATCAATCAATCATCATCTTGATTTGTATGAAATGAAGCCGGAACAGTTTATCGGAATTGGAATGGGAACTCCCGGGACGGTTGACGTTGAAAAGGGAACCGTTATCGGTGCTTATAATTTGAACTGGAAAACGTTGCAAAACGTTAAGGAAGAAGTGGAAGAAGGCACGGGAATTGCCTTTGCCATCGACAATGATGCCAACGTTGCCGCCTTGGGTGAACAATGGAAAGGTGCTGGCGAAAATGCGGCCAATGTTGCTTTCATTACCTTAGGAACCGGTGTCGGCGGCGGCATCATCGCTGACGGAAAGCTTCTTCATGGTATGGGTGCCGCCGGTGAAGTCGGTCACGTCAACGTTGAACCGGACGGATATCTTTGCACCTGCGGAAATCGCGGATGTCTTGAAACATATGCATCAGCGACAGGCGTCGTTCGTGTTGCACGCGATATGGCAGAAGAATTCGCCGGAAAGTCTGCACTTAAAGATGCTGTTGACAATGGTGATGACGTTACATCGAAGATGGTTTTTGACTTGGCTAAGGAAGACGATGTACTGGCTGTCAAAGTCGTTGACCGCGTTTGCCGCTATCTTGGCCTTGCATGCGCAAATCTCAGCAGTATTTTGCATCCGGAATATATCGTCATCGGTGGTGGTGTTTCTGCTGCCGGAAACTTCTTATTGGAGCAGGTCGCCGAATATTTCAAGCAATATGCTTTTCCGACGATTCGCAACACGACAAGGATCAAACTGGCACGTCTTGGCAACGATGCCGGTGTAATAGGTGCAGCTTCTCTTGCGCTTAGATTTAAAGATTAGAACAAGACGTGTTTGCATCAGCCCTGTTGCAGAAATGTAACGGGGATTTTTTATATCATAGACTTGATTTTATCATCATAATATGCTGATATTATATTAGACGCTTTTTTAGTCTAGGAATCTGGAAAGAGGGATTAATCGTGAGTTTAATGTTAGGCGCGGCGCATTCGGTATTTTTCTATGTCAACATCGTGTTGATTACAATTCTTGTCGTAATGATTGGAACGCAGCTTTACTGGTTTGTTCGTTCTAAAATTTCAGGAAACGTGATTGACGGTGAGAAATTCGCAAAGGGAATCCATCGTGGGCAGGTGGTTGACTTGCGCGATGAAAACAAGTTTAAGAAAGACCATATGCTTGGAGCGCGCAATATGCCCTTTATGCAATTCAAGATGTATAAAGATGCCTTGAGAAAGGACATGCCTGTTTATTTATATGATGAAGGCGTGCAATACCCGATTAAAGTATCTTCAAAGCTCAAGAAAGAGGGCTTCAAGGAAGTGTATATTCTCAAGGGCGGCTATTCTGCATGGGAAGGCAAGAAGAAAGGGACAAAAGTTTCTTCTGACAAATAATAGAAAAAGCGAGCGGAATTCTGGCCGCTCGCTT
>NZ_DAIUCE010000013.1:1968-13790 GCF_036846325.1 Ligilactobacillus sp.
TGGTGAGCAGAACGGCGCTTGCGCATTGCACGCTTGCGATGTTCATCTAAGATTGCCTCACGTTCCTCGATTGGTTCGACAACGGTCTTTTTGAATGCATAGACGCAACCTGCGACTGCGCTGATTGTAGCAATGGTACCGAAAACGAATCCCTTGCCAAATGATTTCATGGGTGATTCCTCCCTTGTTTTATTTACTACTATTATGAACGAAACTCGTAAAAAATTCCAGTTAAATCACTCAAAATCATAATTGCCTCTGACCGGAGAAATAATTTGTGAAATGTTGTAAAATAGTTGTTGTGAGTTGCTCAGAAATATTGCAAAGGAGAGTTCTGATGAAACAAAAGCTTCTTTCAATCGTTGGACCTACGGCGGTGGGGAAAACAGCTCTTTCGATCGAGTTAGCCAAAAGATATCAGGGCGAAGTCATTTCGGGAGATTCGATGCAGGTTTATCGAACGCTTGATATCGGAACGGCAAAGATAAAGTCTGATGAAATGCAGGGCATAAAACATCATTTGATTGATATTTTGGATCCTTCCGAGCGTTTTTCATGCGCTGATTTTATTTTACGATGCAAGGAAAGCTGCCAGGATATTTCCGAACGAAAAAATCTTCCGCTGCTCGTTGGCGGTACCGGATTCTATGTTCAGGCTTTGCTGGACGGATTCAAACTGGGGCAAGACGAATATTCAGCGGATGAAAAAGAAAGGACCCGATGGCATGACTATGCTAAAAATCATGGACGTCATGCACTGTGGAGCAAATTGAACGAAGTTGATCCGATTGCTGCTGCAAAGATACCGGTCGGAAATGAAGTGCGCGTTGTCAGGGCGTTGGAGGTTTATGAAAAGACGGGCAAGAAATTTTCTGAACAAAACGATGTTCATGACAGCGGGTTTGATGCTTTGATAATCGGGTTGACGACCGATAGAACGCTGCTTTATGAAAGAATCAATCAGCGGGTTGACTTGATGATGAAGCAAGGACTGGAAAAAGAAGCAAGAGGTCTGTATGAAGCAGGGGGATCCTTGCTTCCAGCCGGTAAAGGAATCGGATATAAGGAATTTTACTCCTATTTTGCCGGTGAAGGCACGTTGGAAGAAGCCGTTGATCTTGTTAAGAAGAATTCACGCCACTATGCTAAGCGTCAGCTGACATGGTTCAGAAACAAGATGGATGTCGTCTGGTTTGATCTGGTGCAGCATCCTGAGCAAATTAAGAATATATGTGCGGCCGTTGATGACTGGCTGCTCGATAAGGAAAGGTGAATGTAATGAATTCATGGAAAGATAAGTTTCCAAAGGACCTGCAGGAAAAGATTGCAGAAGTTGATGAGATGATTTCAGGCCGCTTGAACGAAATCACGGAACAGGAATTATACAATCAGCAGCGGGTTTTGGAACTTTACCGAAAACATCGTGTTGCTGAAGAGGATTTGGTCGGTTCGACCGGTTATGGATATGACGATGTCGGTCGTGACAAGCTTGAAGAAATTTTTGCCGAGTACTTTAAAACGGAAGATGCATTGGTAAGACCGCAGATCGTTTCCGGAACGCATGCAATCAAGACTTGTCTTTTTGGCGTCATGCGTCCGGGAGATACGCTTTATTATATGACCGGAATGCCATATGATACGATTCAGGAAGTGATTGGCATTGCCGGTGACAATCCCGGGACGTTCAAAGAATACGACATGCATTTTGAATGCACGCCGTTGCTTGAAAATGGTGAAGTCGACTATGAGGGCTGCGGAAAATTTCTTGAAGAACATCCGGACGTCAAGGTAATCGCACTGCAACGATCACGAGGCTATGCTACAAGGGACAGCTTTACGATTGAAAAGATCAGGCAGATGATTTCATTTATCAAAGAACGCGCTCCCAAGGCAATCATCTTTGTCGACAATTGTTACGGTGAATTTTCTGAAACTGAAGAGCCGACTTTCTTTGGAGCTGATTTGCTGGCGGGGTCTCTCTTTAAAAATGCAGGGGCCGGCATTGTCAAGGGCGGAGCATTCATTGTCGGTCGCAAAGACTTGATTGCTAAATGCGCCGCACATTTGATTGCTCCCGGATCGGGCAAGTCTGAAGGACCGACGTATGCATATTTAAGGGATTTTTATCAAGGATTCTTTATGGCTCCGCATACGACGGGGCAGGCAATCAAAGGCTCGATTTATGCTGCTGCCTTATTGGAAAAACTTGGCATGGACGTTTCACCGAAGTGGGATGCCCCGCGCACGGACCTGGTCCAAACGATTACGTTTGGGGCACGTGAGCCGATGATCAGGTTTTGTGCTGCAATTCAGCATAATTCGGCTATGAATGCCTTTGTGGATCCAGTTCCAAGTTATATGGACGGTTATGAAGACGAGATAATCATGGCATCCGGCAGCTTTACGGAAGGATCGACGATTGAGCTTTCGTCTGATGGTCCGCTGCGTGAACCGTATTGTTTGTATATTCAGGGCGGTTTGTCATATGAGCACGTAAAAAATGCGATTACTGAGGCTGCTTTTGAAACTTTTTACAAGTGAATGTGTTCATGTCATAAAAAGTGACATTAAAGGGTTGACAAGGACACATTAAGTTGTTATTATAAACTTGTAATTTTTAAGGAGGATGGATATGAAAGAAAAAGAACTGAGACGTTCTTTAGCCGTTCTTCCGATTGGAACGGTCATGAAGTTGACGAGTCTTTCAGCACGTCAAATCAGATATTACGAAGAACAGGGCTTGGTGATTCCCGAACGCAACGAAGGCAATCGCCGGATGTACTCTTTAAATGATATCGATACCTTGCTTGAAATCAAGGACTACTTGACTGAAGGCATCAACATGGCCGGTATAAAACACATTTACGAAGAACAGGCGAAAGAGGAAGCAGAAAAAAAGGCTCGTATGGAACAGCCTTTGACGGATGCTGATGTTCGCCGGATTTTGAGAGATGAGTTTCTTTCGGTTGGCGGTTTGAAGAAGGAAGATCAGTTTACTTTCCGCAATCGTACCCTCTAATACACTTACAAGGAGCAAACCGACATGGCAAAACCTAGCTACACAAAAGACGATATTCGTCGTATTGTTAAAGAAGAAAACGTTCAATTTTTGCGTTTGATGTTCACTGATTTGTATGGCACAATCAAGAACGTTGAAGTCCCTATCAGTCAATTAGACAAGCTGCTTGACAACAAGCTGATGTTCGACGGTTCATCAATTGATGGTTTCGTTCGTATTGAAGAAAGTGACATGTGGCTTTATCCAGATCTTTCGACATGGATGGTCTTCCCATGGGATAACGGTCACAATGGCAAGATTGCACGTGTCATCTGTGAAGTTTACAATGCAGATCGCACGCCGTTTATGGGGGATCCTCGTAACCAGTTGATGCATGTTCTTGACGAAATGAAGGAAATGGGCTTTACTGATTTCAATATTGGGCCTGAACCGGAATTCTTCCTGTTCAAACTTGACCCTGAAACAGGCAAGCCAACGACACATTTGAATGACCAAGGCAGCTACTTCGATTTGGCACCTGTTGATTTGGGTGAAAACTGCCGTCGCGACATCGTTCTTGAACTTGAAAAACTCGGCTTTGACGTTGAAGCTTCTCACCATGAAGTTGCTCCTGGTCAGCATGAAGTTGACTTCAAGTATGCTGATGCCCTGCATGCTTGCGACAACATTCAGACGTTCAAGCTTGTTGTCAAAACGGTTGCACGCAAGCATGGCCTGCACGCAACGTTCATGCCAAAACCGCTTGATCGCATCAACGGTTCCGGCATGCATATGAACATGTCCTTGTTTACAAAGGACGGCAATGCGTTCTTTGATGAAAACGGAGAAGACCAATTGTCACAAAACGCTAAGTACTTCTTGGGTGGCTTGTTGAAGCATGCACGCAGCTTTACGGCTGTTACAAACCCGACGGTCAACTCCTACAAGCGTCTGGTTCCTGGTTATGAAGCACCTGTTTACGTCGCATGGTCCGGTCACAACCGTTCACCTTTGGTTCGTGTTCCGATTGCACGCGGATTGTCAACACGTTTGGAACTTCGCAGCGTTGATCCTTCGGCCAACCCATATCTGGCGGTTGCCGCAATTCTCTCAGCCGGCCTGGATGGCTTGAGAAACAAGATTGAAGCACCAAAGGCAGTCGATCGCAACATCTATGCAATGGATGACGATGAACGCAAGGCAAACGGCATCGTTGATCTTCCTTCAACGTTGCATAATGCTTTGAAGGAATTGACGTCTGACGAAGTTATCAAGAAGGCCATGGGTCCGCACTTGTACTCTAACTTCGTTGAAGCAAAGCGTCTTGAATGGGCTGCATATCGCCAGGAAGTTTCTGAATGGGAACGTCAGCAATATCTTGAGCTTTACTAAAGAGAATTTGCATGATTCGGCATTGCCAGTCGGGTTTCAGTCAGTAATCTGAAAAAAATAATGGATATTACTTCAGTCATGCGGTTTCGCATGGCTGTTTTAATTTTCAGGTAATTTGTAAAAAAAACCCGTTGCCAAGTGCAGCGGGGGAAAGTTTTGTTCAGATGATTTGGCTTACTTTTTGTGACGTGTTTAAGGACAGTTCCTGGTTTTTCAAAGACAGGTAATTGATTTGCTCAATTTTGATCGGATATCCCAGACCGTGGTCAGCTTTATTTTTGAGAAGGATTGCATCGGTGCGTGAATGCAGCAGGGTGATTGTTCCGCTGACCTCTTCGATTTCTCCGTCTGTCCAGTTAAGCTGCAAGATGACCTCTCGCTTGGTTTGAGCGGCTTTGTTGATGAACAGACGCAACTGTTCTTTTGGCATTCTTGGTTCTCTTTTGATATCGTTGCCGTTTTCGAAGATAGTTTTGAATGTCTGCCTGATTTTAGATATTTTCTCTTGAGAAAGGAATGTTTTAAGCATATTTCTGATCCCCCTTAAAACCCAATAGGAACATTTGTTTACCATAAGCTTATTATATAAACGTAAGTTCGAAAAATCAAGAAGAAAACAAAAATATGTTCATTTATTTTGAATGGGGGAATTTTGGCAAGGATGTTTGTTGATTTTCCCTGTTTGCGAAAATCCTTAAATTAAAATTAAAAAACAAGTTAAAATATGTAAAAATGCGACAAATATCCGCTGATGGGTTGAAAATACTTCGTAAAAAGTGCAATATAATAATTAATACTATTTTTGGAGGGGTTAACAGCAATGGCTAAAAGAGGTATGCTGATCGTCCTGTCAGGTCCGTCCGGCGTCGGTAAGGGCACTGTTCGAAAAGAAATTTTTTCTCAAGACGATAACAACTTTCACTATTCAATTTCGATGACGACGAGGAAGATGCGTCCCGGTGAAGTAAACGGAAAAGACTATTATTTTGTTTCGAAAGAAGAGTTTGAAAAAGAAATTGAGTCCGGCGGCATGCTTGAATATGCCAAATATGTTGACAACTACTATGGAACACCGTTAAAATACGTTAATGAGATGTTGGATGCGGGCAAGGACGTTTTTTTGGAAATCGAAGTCAATGGTGCGATGCAGGTTCGCAAGAAAGCTCCGGACGGCTTGTTCATCTTTTTAACGCCGCCTGATTTGATGGAACTGCGTCAACGCATCGTCAATCGTGGAACTGACGATCTTGAAACGATCGATAAGCGAATGAAAAAGGCCGTCGATGAAATCGAAATGATGCAGAATTATGACTATGCGGTCGTTAATGACGAGGTGCCGAAAGCAGCCGAAAAAATCAAAACGATTATCCGTGCCGAACGTTGGCGCGTAAAGCGTTTCTTGCCTGATTACAAAAAACAACTGAAACTGGAGGAAACGGAGATATGATTTTATATCCATCAGTTGATGCGTTGCTTGAACGCGTCGATTCACGCTATTCGCTTATTTTGCTTGCTTCCAAGCGTGCACATGAATTGGATGCCGGTGCATCCCCGATGCTTGAAGAAGGCGAGTATAAATCAGTTAAAAACGTTGGTCGTGCTTTGGAAGAAGTCGTGGCCGGAAAACTCAGGATTAAATCTGAAGGTCAGGAAGGCTGAGAGCGTTTCAAGAGACTAAGCAATTTCTTAGTCTCTTTTTTTGCGCCTCAATGTGGTAAAATTAAAACATGAATGAGGGGGGCTTATTTTGACTTCAAAACACGTAGCATTTTATATTACAGGCGGAATTGCAGCGTATAAGGCTGCTTATTGCGTCAGAGAATTTGTAAGGCATGGATATGAAGTTCGGTGCGCAATGACGAAAAATGCGGCTGAATTCGTAAGTCCGCTGACGTTTGAAACTCTTTGCAAAAGCAAAGTCATGTTGGATTTGTTTGATCAGAATAATGATTCTCCGGTTGCACACATCGATCTTGCCGACTGGACCGATCTGGCAGTCGTCGTTCCGGCAACGGCCGATATTATCGGAAAAATGGCAAACGGAATCGCGGATGATGCGGTTTCAACTTCTTTGCTTGCAACGGCTGCGCCTGTCTTCGTCGTTCCGGCGATGAATGAGAAAATGTTGACAAATCCGGCGGTCAAAAGAAATCTGGACCGTTTGAAAGAGGACGGCATTGAGATTATTGAGCCTGATTACGGCTTTTTGGCGGAAGGCTATTCCGGCAAAGGGAGAATGAAAGAGCCTGAGGAAATTTTTGCATATGTTGATGAAAAATGCAGAGCTGAGCAGCGAGTTGATCTCAGAGGGGAAAAAATCATCGTCACTGCCGGCGGAACTGTCGAACCAATCGATCCGGTGCGTTTTCTGACGAATCGTTCGAGCGGCAAAATGGGCTATGCGCTGGCTGAAAATGCGGCTGCATCTGGTGCTGACGTCACGCTCGTTCACGGCCCGGTCAGCTTGGCAGATATTCCCGGCATTGAGATGGTCGAAACGGTTACTGCCGATGAGATGGCCGCAGAAGTTCTGAAACGTTACGGAGAAGCCGACGTCGTAATCATGGCGGCTGCAGTTGCTGATTATCGTCCGGAGAAGTTTTATGACGAAAAGGTCAAAAAATCTGACGGAGACTGGAATCTCAGGCTGGTTCGAAACGTTGACATCTTAAAGCTTCTGGGCGAAAGGAAAACAAGGCAGAAACTAGTCGGATTTGCGGCCGAAACAGAAAATCTGCTGGAAAACGCTCAAAATAAACTGATTGAGAAAAACGTCGACCTGTTGGTCGCAAATGACGTTTCAAGAACGGACGTCGGCTTTGGTTCTGATGAAAACGAGGTTTTTCTGCTGTTCAAGAACGGTAGGAAAAAGAAAATTTCCAAGACTTCCAAAGAAAGAATCGCACAGGACATCTTGAGCGAGCTGGCGGATTTATAAGGGGTGAACGGATGAGTCTTTACGCACAAGTCATCGTTGACGTTCCGACGATGCAGACGAACAAGCCCTATACTTATCTGGTTCCGGGCGAACTGGAAGAACAGATTCAAGCAGGAATGCGCTGCATTGTTCCTTTCGGAAAAGGATCGCGCAGGATACAGGGATTCGTGCTTGACGTATCAAACAAAAAACCGGATGAGGATTTTGAAATCAAGAAAATAATCTCCCTGATGGATCTTGCACCGGTTTTAAACGAAGAAGCCCTGCAGCTTGCGGACTGGATGGCAAATTACACGTTTTCCTTCAAAATCTCATGTCTGCAGACGATGCTGCCGAACGTGATGCGTGCCGGTTATGAAAAGAGCGTTCGTTTGCTGGATGAAAACGTCGAACCGGAAATCAAGGCATTGTTTGATCAGGACAACCTTTTGGCATTTGACGACAAGATGGATGCGGAAATCAGGCGGAAGATTTACGGACTGCGCAAAAAAGACAAAGTTGAAATCGTCTACCACGTAAATGACAGGGCACGAGTCAAGGAAACCGAATTTATCAAGTCAAAAATCACGGCAGAAAACTTCTCTGCATTTTCAAATGCTCAAAGAAAGACTGCAACCAAAAAGAAAAGGATGCTTGAAAAGCTTTTTGATCTGGGAAATGATACAGTTGAAAGGATAAAGTTTCAAAAACAAAACGGCTTCACCTCAAATGATGTTAAACAAGCTGAAAATTCGGGATGGCTGAGCCTTGATTCAAAAGAGACATACCGGACCCCTTCGGAAAATGCAAAGGTCGAACCGACATTGCCAAGGAAACTGACGGATGAGCAAAGCGTTTGCGTTACAAGAATAAACCAGGCAATCGATCAAAAAGAAAGCGAAGTATTCCTGCTTCAGGGCGTGACCGGAAGCGGTAAGACTGAAGTTTATCTTCAAACAATCGCCCATGCACTCACTCTTTCAAAAAAGGCCTTGATGCTTGTTCCGGAAATTTCTCTGACGCCGCAGATGGTCCGGCGCGTCAGGGAACGTTTCGGTCCCAAGGTCGCAATGCTTCACAGCGCACTTTCTGACGGTGAACGTTTTGACGAGTGGCGCAGAATCGAACGTGGCGAGGCACAGGTTGTTGTCGGGGCACGCTCGGCCGTTTTTGCGCCACTTGACCGAATTGGCGTGATCATTATGGATGAAGAGCATGAAACCAGTTATAAACAGGATGAAATGCCACGTTATAATGCCCGCGAAGTGGCGATTTGGCGCGGAAATCATCATCATTGCCCGGTTGTGCTGGGATCTGCGACGCCTTCCCTGGAGTCGAGGGCACGCGGACAGAAGAACGTCTATCAGCGCTTGCTTTTGACAAAACGCATAAACGGACAGCCGATGCCGCACGTAGAACTTGTTGACATGCGTGAAGCCTTGAAAAGTGCGCCTTCGCCTGATTTTTCAGCTGAATTGCTGGAGAAGATCAAAGAGCATCTTAAAAGAGAGGAACAAGTTGTCCTGATGCTCAATCGAAGAGGATACTCTTCATTTGTCATGTGCCGGGAATGCGGATTTGTCCTGAAGTGTCCTAATTGCGACATTTCATTGACGCTTCATATGGATACGCACAGCATGAAGTGCCACTATTGCGGACACGAGGAGGCAATTCCAGGAATTTGTCCGAGCTGCCGAAGCAATAAGATACGCTATTATGGAACGGGCACGCAAAAAGTCGAAGAACAACTGCATGAATTGCTTCCTGATGCCAGAGTTTTGCGCATGGACGTTGATACTACGAGGCGAAAAGGCGCGCATGAACGACTCCTTGAGCGTTTCAGCCGGCACGAGGCCGATATTTTGCTGGGAACGCAAATGATTGCCAAGGGCTTGGATTTTCCCAACGTCACGCTCGTTGGCGTCTTAAATGCCGATACTGCCCTGGGACTGCCTGATTTCAGATCAAGCGAAAAGACTTTTCAGCTTTTGACGCAGGTCAGCGGTCGTGCCGGACGTGCTGAGAAAAACGGTGAAGTCATGATCCAGACATTTAACAAGGAGCATTATGCGATTCAATTGGCGTGCACACAGGAATATGAGCGCTTTTATGCTTATGAAATGCAGCTCAGGCATCGTCTGGGATATCCTCCGTATTATTTTACGGTCAAAATTACCGCAAGCTACGACAACGAGGCTGATGCCTGTCGAAAAATGTACGAGATAAGAAGAGAGCTGAGCGATGTCCTGAGCGAATCTGCAAAGATTCTTGGTCCTACTCCAAAGGCCATTATGCGCGTGAACAATCGCTACTACTACCAGCTTGTGATTGAATATAAAAAGGAACCCCGACTTGAAGAGTATTTGCAGGATCTTTTGGTCAGAAGTCAGACTGATGAATCGAAAGGTTTGAAATTGATTATTGACCGTGATCCGATCAGTTTTATGTAACAGGAAGGAAATTGAAAATGACATCAATTATTTTTATGGGAACGCCGAAGTTTTCCGCACCGATTTTAGAAGGACTGATTGAGAAAGGATATGACGTGAAAGCCGTCGTGACCCAACCGGATCGATATGTCGGGCGCAAGCACGTTTTGACTGCCTCTCCGGTTAAGGAAACTGCTGAAAGACACGGGATAGAAGTCCTGCAGCCGGAAAGAATTTCCGGAAGCGCTGAAATGGAACGGATTATTGAATTGAAACCAGATTTAATCGTCACGGCCGCATTTGGTCAGTTTTTGCCGAATAAGCTGATTGAAGCTGCAAAAGTGGCTGCAATCAACGTGCATGGATCGCTTTTGCCAAAATATCGCGGCGGTGCTCCTGTACAGTATGCGATTATGAACGGCGACGATGAAACAGGTGTGACGATCATTTACATGGTCAGGAAAATGGACGCCGGCGCAATGCTTGCGCAAGCCAGGATGCCGATTGAAGAAAATGATGATACAGCAAGCGTTTTTGAAAAAATGAGCATTCTCGGTCGAGATACTTTGCTTGAAACGATTCCCGGGATTTTGAACGGAACAATCGAACCGATTGAGCAAGATGAAGAAAGGGTTGTTTTTTCTCCGACCATCAAGCCGGAAGAAGAAGAACTGTCGCTTGAATCAACCGCTTGCGAGCTTGATTGGAAAATCAGGGCACTGCGTCCGAGTCCGGGGGCTTATTTTGCTGACTTTTTGGGCAGGCGCACGAAACTTTGGAATATTTCCGTTTTGGATGAAAAAACTGCATTTGCCAGCGGGACGGTCGTTGAAGCAGGAAAGCACGTTTTGAAGATGGCAGCAGCAAACGGTACAGTTTACCGTATAAATGAGCTGCAGCCGGCCGGAAAACCGAAGATGAAGGCAACGGATTATCTGAACGGAATCGGCAAGGGGCTTGAGGTCGGACAAAAGGTGATTGTTTAATGAAAAAACTTGATGGAAATCCGCGCTTTTTGGCGGTCAAACTGTTGGAGCGAATCGAAGGAAACGGCTCATATTCCAACCTGGCATTGAATCAGACAATTGAAAAAAGCCAGCTTGATGAAAGAGACGTCAATCTTTTGACAAACATTGTCTATGGAGTCATTCAGCGAAAGCTTACCTTGGAATTTTATCTTGACGGTTTCATAAAGAACAGGCGCAAGGTAGAGCCGTGGGTTTACGAACTTTTGAAAACAGCGCTTTATCAGCAGCTGTATCTGGACAAGATTCCGAAACGTGCCGTTTTCAATGAAACGATTGAAATTGCAAAGGTCAACGGTCACGAAGGAATCAGACGCTTTGTGACAGGAATCTTGCACGAAATCGAGCGCAAGGGATTGCCCGATCCGAGCGATATTACAGATTCGGCGGAAAAAATCAGCATTGAATCGAGCACGCCGAAATGGCTTGTTGAAAAGCTGACTGAAGAGCTTGGCTTTGAAAAAACCGTTAGTCTCTTAAAATCGATCAATCAGCCTCCAGCACAGAGCATTCGGGTCAATCTTGCTAAAAATACAGTTCAGCAAGCCGTCTTTGCATTGGAAAAAGAGGGTTTCAAAGTTTCAAAAAGTCTTGTTTCGCCGCTTGGACTGCGCGTAAGCGGCGGTTTTATTCCGCACAGCGATTCTTATAAAAGAGGCTTGGTGACTGTTCAGGACGAAAGTGCCATGCTTGCAGCAGATTCGATGAACGTCAGGCCAACGGACGTTGTTTTGGATGGATGTGCTGCTCCGGGCGGAAAAACGATGCAGATTGCCGCTGCCCTCGACAGCGGAAGGGTGTACGCTCTTGACATCCATGCTCATAAAGTCGGATTGATTAAAAAGAATGCTGAACTTTGCGGCGTAACCGGGCATGTGACGGCTAAAAAAACAGATGCCAGAAAAGCAAGGGAGGAATTTGCAAAGGAAAGCTTTGACAAGGTTTTGATTGATGCGCCATGTTCAGGACTCGGACTGATGAGAAGAAAGCCTGAAGTAAAATATGACAAGCATTTTGAAGATTCGCTTTCTTTGCATGACGTTCAAGTCGAGATTCTCGAT
>NZ_DAIUCE010000013.1:13849-28252 GCF_036846325.1 Ligilactobacillus sp.
ACCGTGGATGCTTTTTTGAAACTGCATCCTGAATTTTACCAAGTCAAGACCGAAACGAGTTTTAAAATCAAAGATGAAAGAAAAACTTTGGGGTTGACGATATATCCAGACGATTTTGGATCTGACGGGTTCTTTATCGCAACATTGATGAAAAAAGAGGAATGAGGTGATTGGATGAGAATAGCATATGGCAGCGATGTCGGCAAAAAACGTGCCAAAAATGAAGACAGCGTCGGAAATTTCAAAAACAAAGCCGGAGTTGTTTTTGTGATTTTAGCTGATGGACTTGGGGGGTATCAAGGCGGTGAAGTTGCTTCGGAAATGGCTGTTTCTCATCTTGGGTATTTGTTTGAGCAAACTGAGCTCAATAATGCAAATGATGCTAAAGGTTGGATTGAAGAAAAGCTTGTGCGCGAAAATCAGATGATTATTGAGCGGTCAAAGCAATATCAAGATCTTGAAGGTATGGGGACGACCGTAGTTTGTGCCATGTTTTTTGGAAACAGGTGTCTGATTGCCCATCTCGGCGACAGTCGCGCATATATTCTGCACAATCAAAAGCTCATGCAGCTTACCGAGGACCATTCTCTTGTCAATGAGCTGGTCAAACGCGGCGAAATCAGTGCAGATGAAGCAAAACACCATCCGCAAAAGAACATTGTGACAAGAACGTTGGGGATTTCTGAAAACGTTTCGCTGGATTTTGATGAACTAAGCCTGGTTTCGGGGGACAAGGTGATGCTTTGTTCAGACGGTCTGACCAACATGGTCGATGATGACGTGATTGAAAATGTTCTTCGAAAAGTCGGATCGTTGGACAATCAATGTCAGGAATTGATTGCAAGGGCAAACGAAAACGGCGGCAATGACAACATTACCGTCTTGCTCGCTGACTTTTCCTCAAAGGACGGTGAAATGCCATGAGAGAAGGATATGCTTTAAGCGGGCGCTATAAGATTATCAGACCTCTTGGCGAGGGTGGAATGGCTAACGTTTATCTTGCGCATGACCTGATTTTAAACCGTGATGTTGCCGTTAAGCTTTTGCGGCTCGATTTGCGTGACGATCAAGCGGCAATCAGGCGTTTCAGACGTGAAGCCAGCTCTTTGACCGAACTCGTAAATCCATACATCGTCAATATTTATGACGTTGATGAAGACAACGGAATGCAGTATCTGGTAATGGAATATGTTGACGGAACGGATCTCAAGGAATATATTGCAAGAAATCATCCCATGCCGTATGCGAGAGTTATTGAAATTTTCCTGGAAATCCTGTCCGCCGTCGATGAAGCGCATGCCCACGGAATTATTCACCGCGATCTGAAACCGCAGAATATTTTAATGGACAAGAATGGCAACGTTAAGATTACTGATTTCGGAATTGCGGTTGCTGCGGCTGAAGAAACGATGACACGTACGAATACGCTGATGGGATCCGTCCACTATATTTCGCCGGAGCAGGCGAGGGGGAGCATCATTACCAGGCAATCTGACATTTACTCGTTGGGAATCGTCTTGTTCGAGATGCTGACCGGGCATGTCCCTTACGAGGGGGAAACTGCCGTTTCAATTGCCTTGAAGCATTATCAAAGCGAAATGCCGTCGGTTCGACAATATGACAAGAACATACCGCAGGCTTTGGAAAATGTCGTCTTGCACGCAACGGCCAAAAATCTGAACGATCGCTATCAAAACATTGCTGAAATGGAAGGAGATCTGAGGACTGCCCTTTCTTCAAACCGCATCAATGAGCCGAAGTGGCGTCCTGCCATTGCCGTTGACGGAGAAACCAAAGTCTTGCCGACACTGGATAAATCCGTCACGGAACAAGAAGAATCCGATCAGGTTAAGGAATTGGAATCTGAAGTGTCAGAAGTTCTGGGAACATCTGACAAGCCCAGATGGTGGTCATTTTTTCTGAAGGGCAAGCGTAAGTGGTTCTTGTTCAGCGCAGTCTTAATCCTGGGGATATTTGCATCTTGTCTGTTGATGAGTCCAAAGGACGTTGCAGTTCCCGACTTGCGGGGAATGACGCGTTCAGAAGCTTTCAGGATGCTGAAAGATGAGAAACTTTCCTTGGGCAGGGTTTCCTACCGCTACAGTGAAAAATTCAGCTACAACCAGATCATTACGAGCAATCCGGAATACGGAACGAAGGTTAAGGAAAATACCGCCGTCAACGTTGTCGTTTCTAAAGGACTTGAAAAAGTCAAATTTGGCAACTACCGCGGCAGGAGTTATAATTCGGTCAAGAAATTCTTGCAGAAAAGGGGCGTGACCGTCTATAAGGAAACGAAGTATTCAAATAAATATGCCAAAGGCGAGATTATTGATCAGTCGATTCCGCCAAGGGAAAAAATCGTACTGTCTCAAGCAACGGTTTCCTTTACCGTCAGTCTTGGGGCCAAGAATATTTTGGTTCGTGATCTTAGAGGGTACTCCCTTAAAGAAGTTCAGGACTATGCCGAAGAAAGCAGCCTGAATCTCATCATCAAGCGAATTGATTCCGATGAACCAGTCAATACCGTCATTGCTCAGTATCCTGTCGCCAATACCTATGTTGGTCGCGGAAGCAATTTGACCGTGTCGATTTCGACCGGAAAAAAGGCCGAGTCTTCGTCAGCATCATCAACATCTTCAAGCGCCTTATCAACATCCTCAAGTTCTTCAAAGGAGCAAGAAGACGGCGTGCGAAATTTCACGAAGAGCATTTCAATCCCCTACAAGGGAGAAGATGGTCATCCGGTTACGGTCAGCATCTATGTTGCCGATAAGAATCATAATTTCAATAAAGCGTACAAGACGATGCAGGTCAGTGCTGATGCCAGCGAAACAATAAACTTCAGCGTTGATTCGGGACAGGTCGGCAAGTACAAGGTTGTCGCGTCTGACGGAACCGTGCTTGTCGAAGACGACAACGTTACGCCATAAAGGATGATTCGAGATGTCTTGTCTAGGATTTTTCCACTGGATAAATTTTTAAAGCGATTCCGAGGTCTTTATACAATTATCGGTTTCTGAATTTGGCATCAGGAAAATGGCAAGGGACATGGACCATGAATCTTGTTTTAAACCCTTTCTTTGGTGTAAAATTGAATCTGACAGGAAAGGCAGGTTGAAAATTTGGCAAAAGGACAGATCAGACAATCATTAAGCGGATACTACGATATATTTTCCGAAGGCAGAACGTATCGAACAAGAGCTCGCGGAAACTTCAGAAAAAAAGGTCAGACGCCTTTGGTCGGCGATTACGTCGAATTCAAAGCTGATAATGAAAATGAAGGATACGTGCTGAAAATCTTTGAACGCAAAAACCAGCTGGTTCGCCCGCCGGTGGCAAACGTAGATTGCGCGATTGTCGTTACGGCTTGTACTGAGCCCGATTTTTCGAGCAATTTGCTTGACCGGCAGCTGGTTATGCTGTCGGAAAACGAGATTGTTCCGATACTGTATTTTTCCAAGGCAGATCTGATGGATGAAGCGACAAAAGCACGCATGCAGCCGGTTTTCGACTATTATTCAAAATATTATCGAACGGTGGTTTCCGAAAAGAACATGGCTGATGAAGAGCTGATTTCAGCCTTGCTCGAAGGAGCAGGATACGTTGTGGTCGTCATGGGTCAGACCGGTGCCGGGAAGTCAACTTTGCTGAACCGATTGGATGCGGAGCTCAACCTTGAAACAGGCGAGATTTCAAAAGCATTGAGTCGTGGCAAACATACTACGCGGAAGGTTTCGCTGATGGATGTCAGAGGACATTTGATTGCTGATACACCCGGGTTTTCATCATTTGAACTGCGTGAAATCGAAAAGGAGCGTCTAGCGAGTCTGTTTGACGATTTCAATGAATATTCGCCGCAGTGTCGTTTCAGGGGATGTCTGCATCTCAATGAACCTGATTGTGCGGTCAAGCAGGCCGTCATGGAGGGCAGAATTCTTGAAAGTCGTTATGAGAACTATAAATTGTTCCAAAAAATGATTCAGGAACAAAAGCCAAGATATAAACGCTAGGTTGGAGGTTTTTTTGTGATTATTGCACCATCAATTTTAAGCGCCGATTTTGCCAATCTGGCAGCCGACGTCAAGGCTGTCGAAGAAGCCGGCGCAGAATATCTGCACATTGATATTATGGACGGACACTTCGTTGACAATCTTACGTTCGGTCCAAACGTCGTCAAAGCTTTGAGACCGTTGAGCAATTTGTTTTTTGACTGTCATCTGATGGTTGAAGATCCTGAGAAATATCTTCAGGATTTTGCCTCTGCGGGAGCCGATTCGGTCGGTGTGCACATTGAAGCAACCAGGCATGCCCATCGCGTCATTTCGAGGATTCATCAGCTGGGAATGAAGGCTGAAATCGTGCTTAATCCGGGAACGCCGCTTGAATTTGCAAATGAAGTGCTGCCGTTGGTTGATTCGGTTTTGATTATGACCGTCGATCCTGGTTTTGGCGGACAGTCTTTTTTGGAAGAAACCGTCTCTAAGATTGCTGAGGCTGAAAAATACAGAAAAGAACATAATTTGAATTATCAAATCGAAGTGGACGGCGGCATCAACGATCAAACGATTAAAACGGCCGAGGCTGCCGGAGCGACGATTGCCGTAGCCGGTTCGTACGTCTTTTCCAAAAATACACCGAAGGAACAGATTAAAAAGCTGATTGAAGCTTCAAAACAGGTGGAAGAATGAAAATTAATCTTTTGGTTGGCGGACCGATTGAAAACTATCCCGAAGGACTGCTTGAAAAATGCGGCCAGGCCGAGCTATGGGTCGGAGGCGACAAGGGGGCCGTCAGGCTTTGCGAGGCCGGGATCAGGCCGCTTCTTTCAATCGGAGACTTCGATTCATCAACGAATCGCGAACGATATCTGGTGGACGTCATGAGCAGGGAAGTATTGACTTCAGTTCCTGAAAAAGACGATACGGATACCGAACTTTGTCTGCGTCTGATTGAACAGCGCTTTCATCCGGACTGGATCAGCGTTTATGGAGCTACCGGCGGCAGAATCGATCATTTGCTGGCAAATCTTTTTTGTCTGCTCAGGCCTGAATTTTTGAAAATTCTCCCCAAGGTTGAATTCATCGATAAGAATAACGTCATTCGCTTCTATTGTCCTGGAGACCATGAAATAAGGCAGATTGACGGGATGCGTTACCTGGCGTTTGTTTCGATGGGACCGGTTTCTGACTTGAATCTTTATGATGAAAAATACAGGCTTCGTCATGCCGATCTTTCGCGCGTTATTTCGCTTGCAAGCAATGAGTTTGTTTCCGACACGGCCCACTTCAGTTTCAAGAACGGAAATGTTTGTGTTATTTGGAGTAAGGATTGAAGCAATGCTATTTTTTGATTGAGCAGAATGCTGATATGACAACGTTTCTAGCTATCAAGTGATTTTCCTTGACAGAAAACTCTTGCAATCATGCAATTTCTATGATAATTTTATTTAGTGAATGAGCTTATTAAAGTGCTCCTAATATGATTCGAAGGAGGAAATAAAAATGGCAAAAGATTTTGTAACAGGCCGTAAGACAACTTTCGGCAAAAAGCGTTCACACGCTTTGAACCAGACAAACCGCAGCTGGAAGCCAAACTTGCAGAAGGTTCGCATTTTGGTTGACGGCAAGCCTAAGAAGGTTTGGGTTTCCACGCGTGCATTGAAATCCGGAAAAGTTACTCGCGTTTAATCATGGCGCATGTTGTCTTTGACAACACAGGCCCCGCATGTAAATGCAGGGTTCTTTTTTTGTGCTTTTTTATGAGGACGTCAATGTATTTTGTGAAAGTTGCAAAACGCTGAGCGTTCGGGTATAGTGGTGAGTGGATGTTTGTGATAAAATTAAAGATAATTGACGTTTAATCTAAGGAGGCTGTTTTTCAATGGCTGTAAAAATTCAAAACCAATTTGGGAACATCGATATCTCAAATGACGTAATTGCCACTGTCGTTGGCGGAGCCGCAACCGAAATTTTTGGAATTGTCGGAATGGCAAGCAAAAATCAGATTCGTGATAATTTGAATGAAATTTTAAAGCGTGATAATTACGCAAAAGGTGTCGTTGTTCGTCAGGAGGACGAAGGCATTGCCGTTGATGTTTACATCATCGCGGGCTATGGCACGAAAATTTCCGAAGTTTGCCGCAATGCTCAAGACAAAGTCAAGTATAATCTGGAAACCATGCTTGGGATAACGGCCAAGTCTGTGAACATCATCGTTCAAGGCGTACGCGTTATCGGAGACTGAGCCTGGATAGCCAAGGAGGATTTTTAAGTTGAAAGTTGAAAAGATCACTGAAACGGAATTCAGAAAAATGATTTTGACGAGTTCTGACAGATTGAACAAGAATGCGGAATTCATTAATTCTTTGAACGTGTTTCCGGTTCCGGATGGTGATACGGGCACGAACATGAGCCTGTCATTTGCCAGCGGTTCAAAATACGTTTCAGAGTCAACGTCAATTAGCGTTGGCGATTTGGCTCAGGCGCTCGCCAAGGGGCTGCTGATGGGTGCTCGCGGTAATTCCGGCGTTATCTTGTCACAGGTTTTCAGAGGATTTGCCAAAAGCGTTGCAAACAAAAAAGAACTGACACCGCAGGATCTGGCCCAGGCGCTCCAGGGAGGGGTCGAGACGGCATATAGGGCCGTAATGAAACCTCAGGAAGGAACGATTCTGACGGTTGCCAGAAAGTCGGCAGAAGCTGCCAAGAAGGCTGCTAAAAACGGCGGCGATATCGTTGTTGTCATGAAGGACACTTATGAAGCCGCGGAAGCTGCTTTGAAGACGACTCCTGATTTGCTGCCTGTTTTAAAGGAGGTCGGCGTCGTTGATTCGGGCGGACAAGGTCTGACGTTTGTTTATCAGGGATTTTACGATGCATTATCAGGAAACGTCCGTGATGATGAGGTTCATAAGCCGTCTCCCGTCGAAATGGACGAAATGGTCAGTGCTGAGCATCACAAGAGCGCTCAAGGCAAACTCAACACAGAAGACATCAAATACGGCTATTGTACGGAAATCATGGTTCGTCTGGGTGCAGGCCGGCTTGTTGAAAAGAAGTTCGACTATGATGAATTTCGCGGTTATCTGGCTGAAATCGGCGATTCGTTGCTTGTCATCGCTGATGACGAAGTCGTTAAGGTCCATGTTCATACCGAACACCCCGGTCTGGTCCTGTCATACGGACAGAAGTTTGGTTCATTGATCAAGGTTAAGGTTGACAATATGCGCCTTCAGCACGAAACAATCCTTGAAAAGGACGAAGAAGAGGAACGCGAAGAGACAATTGCGGAAAATGAAATTGCAGGAGATTACGGAATCATTGCAATCGCATCAGGCGAAGGAATTGCGGAAATCTTCAAGAACCTTGGAGCAACATACGTTTTGAGCGGCGGACAGACGATGAATCCTTCAACGCGGGATATCGTCGATGCAATTTCCAAGACCAAAAAAGACAAGGTCATTGTTTTGCCAAACAACAAGAACATCTTCCTTGCCGCAGATCAGGCTGCAGAAGTATGCGATGTTGACGCGGTCGTCGTTCCAAGCAAGACGATTGCTCAGGGAATGGCCGCCATGCTCGGGTTCAGCAAGGATGCTGATCCTGAGGAAAACAAGGAAGCAATGACGGATGAACTTGATACCGTCGTCTCGGGGCAGGTGACGATTGCCGTTCGCGATACGACGATTGAGGGACGCGAAATCAAAAAAGACGATTACATGGGAATCGTCGACGGCAACATCGTCGTAACGAATCCTGACCGAAAGGAAGCTGCAATCGAAATGGTGAAAGCCATGCTTGATGAAGACAGCGAGGTAGTAACCATCATTTACGGCAAAGACGGAAACAAGGAAGAAGCAGAAGCAATTGAAGCAGCAGTAAGTGAGCTTGATGAAGATCTTGAAATTGAGATTCATGAAGGAAATCAGCCGGTTTATCCATATTTGATTTCCGTAGAATAGTTCGTGTTCTGCACTTAGGGTCATAGAAGAACGCGCGTGTTTTTCTGTGACTCTGTTTTTTTTGGCTGAATATCAAAGAAGAAGGTGAATCTGTCGATGAAGTCATTGCGAGACAATGTTTCAAATCTTTCGGGAGTCGGTCCGAAAAAGGAATTGGCGCTAAAGGCGCTCGGAGTTGAAACGATTGAGGATCTGTTGTGTTATTATCCATTCAGATACGAGGATATGGCTGCAAAGGAAGTTTCAGAACTTGTTGACGGCCAGAAGGCGGTGATTCAGGGAGTCGTTGCAACCGCTCCAGTCGTAGTCCGTTTCGGCAGGGCTAAGAATCGTCTGAATTTCAAACTGTTGGCAGGTCATGACGTCATTCAGATTACCTTCTTCGGACAGGCTTATTTAAAAGACCGGGTTCAGACGGGATCAGACGTAGCCGTCTACGGAAAATACGATGCTGCAAGGCAGAGCATGACGGGAATGAAACTTTTTTCAAATGGCGGGAGTCAGGAAGACATTGCAGGAATTTACCGCGCATCAAAGGAAATCAAAGCCGGAACAATCAAGCAGCTGATTGAAAAAGCATATGAAGAATATCAGGATGTGATTGAAGAAATCGTTCCCGAGTCAACGAGACGCAAATTTCGATTGCTCAATCGGAAGGAAATGATTCATGACATGCATTTTCCAAAGACGACGCAGGAGTTTGAAATTGCCAAGCGCTCTGCCATTTTTGATGAATTCTTCAAGTATGAGGCGAGATTGGCGCTTTTGAAGAAGCTTGATCGAAATGATGCCGGTCTTTTGATCAAGTACGACAATTCCATGCTCAAACGCTTTATTTCAGCACTTCCTTTTGAGCTGACAAATGCACAGAAACGAGTTGTAAACGAAATCTGCAAAGACATGCATCGTCCGCTTCATATGAACCGGCTCTTGCAGGGAGACGTCGGAAGCGGGAAAACAGTAATCGCGGCGATTGCGATGTATGCTGCCGTTACTGCCGGATTTCAGGCTGCTTTGATGGCTCCGACTGAAATTCTGGCTCAGCAGCATGCAAAAAAACTCAGTGATCTGTTTCAAGATTTCGGCATCAGCGTTTGTCTTCTGACGGGAACAGAAGCTTCCCGGACAAAGGTCAGGCGTGATATTCTGAAAAGACTTGAAAGTCAGGAAATCGATATTCTGGTCGGAACTCATGCCTTGATTCAGGATCCGGTCATCTTTAAAAATCTGGGGCTGGTCATTACTGACGAACAGCACCGTTTCGGCGTTAATCAAAGAAAAGCATTGCGGGAAAAAGGGGAGAATCCCGACGTTTTGGCAATGACAGCAACTCCGATACCGCGGACGCTTGCGATTACGACATACGGAGAGATGGACGTTTCCGTAATCAATGAGCTTCCGAAGGGAAGAAAGCCGATCAGAACTTCCTGGGTTAGGCAAAATCAATTGAATGCAACTCTTGATTTTGTAGAACGTCAGCTAAAAGACGGATCGCAGGCATACGTCGTCTCGCCTTTGATCGAGGAGTCTGAAGCCGTTGATTTGAAAAATGCCCAGGAAGTTTTTGAAAAACTTGAAAAAAGATACGCACCAGCTTATAAAGTCGGCTTGCTTCATGGTAGAATGAAGAGTGACGAAAAAGATGAAATCATGAAAGATTTCAAGGAAGGAAAATACGATATCCTGGTTTCGACAACCGTAATTGAAGTCGGGGTCGATGTTCCGAATGCGACCGTCATGGTGATTCTTGATGCCGATCGTTTTGGACTGGCACAGCTCCATCAGCTCAGAGGACGCGTCGGACGCGGCAGCAAGGCTTCGTATTGCATTCTTTGTGCCGATCCCAAGACCGATTACGGAAAAGAAAGAATGCAGACGATGGTTGAAACGACTGATGGTTTTGTCATTTCGCAAAAAGATCTTGAGTTGCGGGGACCAGGAGAAGTTCTCGGATCAAGGCAATCAGGACTTCCTGACTTCAGAATTGGCGATCCGGTTGCTGATTTCAATACTTTGCAGGCGGCAATGGAGGAAGCGCGTGCGATTATTTTAGACGAGAATTTTGAATATCGGGCAGAAAATGCCGGCTTGATCCGGTATTTGCGCGCGGTTGCACTGGCTGGCGCAAACTTTGATTAAGAAAACGGAGGAATTATTGATGAAGATTGCTGTTGACGCAATGGGCGGAGATTATGCGCCGAAAACGGTTATTGAAGGCGTGGAAAGAGCGCGGGACGAATTTTCCGATACGGAATATCTGCTTTTCGGAGATGAAAAGCAGATTAATGAATTGCTCAGGAACAAGGACAGAATCACCGTTATTCATTCAAGCGAAGTAATCGGGATGAATGACGAGCCTGTCAAGGCCGTCAGAAAAAAGAAGGATTCATCGCTGGTGATGGCTGCCCAGGCGGTAAAAGACGGGGAGGCAGATGCCTTGTTTTCATGCGGGAATACAGGAGCGCTGTTGACGGCAGGCCTGCTGATCGTCGGGCGCATCAAGGGTATTCCGCGTCCGGGGCTGCTCTCGACGCTCCCGATGGTTTCCGGAACGTCGGGTTCGTTCAATTTGCTTGATTCGGGTGCAAATGCCGACAGCAAGCCCGAACATCTTTACCAATATGCTCTTTTGGGAAAATACTATGCTGAAAACGTTCGCGGTATCCATAATCCGCGTATCGGTCTGCTGAATAACGGGACGGAACCGCATAAGGGCAGCAGGCTTACCCTTGAAGCGCATAACCTGATTGAAGCCGACAAGTCGCTGAATTTTGTCGGGAACGTTGAAGCCCGCGATTTGATGAACGACGTCTGTGACGTTGTCGTGGCTGACGGTTTTACCGGTAATGCCGTTTTAAAGGCAATTGAAGGAACTGCCTCAGCCGTCATGCACCTTTTGAAGGATTCAATCATGAATTCGGGAATCTCGGGGAAACTTGGCGCATTGATGCTCAAATCGACTTTTAAGGACATTAAGGGCCGCATGGATCAATCGCAATATGGCGGAGCCGTTTTGCTCGGAGCCAAGTCACCGGTCGTCAAGGCACATGGAGCAAGCGATGCAAAGACGGTTTACTTTACGTTGAAACAGATCAGAACAATGGTTGACGGTCGCATGGTTGAAGATTTTACGAAATACTGGGAAGAATTGAGTGCTAAAAAGGCAGCGGAAAGCGACTCAGAGTAGTTGCAAGCGCCTTTACAAGCAAACTAAAAATCGGTAAAATTGATGTTGTTGTTAATAATTTGAAAATGAGGGAAAACGTTATGACTGAAAATGAAGTTTTTGCAAAGATTCAAAAGCTGATCGAAGAACATTTCAGCGTTTCTGCTGACAAAGTCACGAAAGAAACCGTCTTTACGGAAGATCTCAATGCTGATTCGATCGACCTGGTCGAATTCGTTTTGGAACTTGAAGATGCGTTTGGTTCGGAAATACCTGATGAGGATGCTGAAAATCTCAATACGGTTGGCGATGCGGTGTCATACATTATGGCTCATCAAGACAATTAGAGATATTCATCAGGAGAGGTGGAGCGTTTGGGCAATACCTCTTCTTTTTGGTATAATCAGGTAAGACTCAATTTTTAAATGAGGATGGTTTAATATGATAATCGGTTTAACAAGAAAATTAAAGGATGATTACGGAATCGACGTCAAGAATGTTGATCTGTTTGATGAAGCATTCACGCATGCATCGTATGTCAACGAGCATCCGAAGGAACATTTGAAATATTATGAACGGATTGAATTTCTTGGAGATGCAGTCATGCAGCTTTGCGTTTCGGAGTATTTGTTCAAACGTTACCCCTCCCTGCCGGAAGGAAAGCTTTCAAGACTGCGTGCAGCAATGGTTTGCGAAGACAGTTTCAGCAAGTTCGCCAAGGAATGCCACTTTGATGAATATATTCGTTTGGGCAAGGGCGAAGAAAAGGCCAATGCCAGGAATCGTTCATCGCTTTTATGTGATATTTTCGAATCTTTTATCGGCGCTCTGTATTTGGATCAGGGAAAGGACAAAGTCGTCGAATTCATCAGTGCCGTCGTTTTTCCGAAACTTGACATGGGGTGGTTCGACCATCTTCTTGATCACAAGACGGAACTTCAAGAATATCTGCAGCAAAACGGTGATTGTAAAATCGAATACAAGATGGTGGATGAAAAAGGCCCGGACAATGACAAGACATATACCATGGCCGTTTACGCCGACGGCAGAAAAATCGGCGAGGGTGTCGGTTCCTCGAAGAAAAATGCTGAACAGGCAGCGGCATACCAGGCATTGAAAGCTGCCAGACAGTAATTGAGGAGGAAACTTAATGAGAATCAAATCGTTAACTCTTAGCGGCTTCAAATCGTTTGCCGATAAGACGACGATCGAATTTCAGGATGGACTCACTGGGGTAGTCGGTCCCAACGGAAGCGGAAAAAGCAACATCATAGAAGGCTTGCGTTGGGTTTTGGGCGAACAGTCTGCCAGGAATTTGCGCGGCGGAAAGATGCCTGACGTGATTTTTGCAGGTTCGCAGACACGTGCTCCGCTCAATCGCTGCATGGTTCAGGCCGTTTTTGACAATACGGATCATTATTTGAAAAATCAGCAGGACGATGTTACGATTACCCGCAAGATTTATCGAAACGGTGACAGCGAGTATTTAATCAACGGAAAGCAGGTCAGGCTGAGGGATATTGTCGATCTTTTTACTGATACCGGTGTCGGGCGCGAAAGTTTTTCAATCATTTCACAGGGAAGCGTTGAGGAGATTTTCAACAGCAAGCCTCAGGACAGGCGAATGTTGATTGAAGAGGCTGCCGGAATTGTCAAGTATAAGAAGGAAAAAAGCAAAGCAAAAATGGAACTCAGCGAAACCACGGATCACCTCGACCGGGTTTCCGACATATTGCTGGAGCTTGAAAGGCAAAAAAATCCTTTGGAAGAGCAAGCAAGCATTGCCCGTGATTATTTGGAGAAGAAGAAGCAGTATGAGCATTATGAACTCTCAAGGCTCGTGCTGGAAATTAAGGAGACCTCTGCTTTAAAGGAAGAGGTTCAAGGCAAGCTTGGGGAAATTAAGTCGATTGCTAAAAAGCATCAACGAAATGCCGATCTTTCAGAGGAGAAGAATCGGCGGCTGCATGAAAAGCAGCAAACGTTGGAAGAAAAGCTTGACGAAACTCAAAAGGAGCTTATTGAGTTGACGCGGCAAAAGGAAAAGCTCGCAAGCAAGCGGGATTTGTCGGATCATGACAGCGAATTTTTTGAACAGAGGATCGCAGAACAAAAAGAAGCCGTTAAAAACGATCAATTCGCAAGAAAAGAGGCAGAAGATTCTTTAGTCAAACTTAAAAGAACCGTCCAGGCCGAATCTGAAGAAAAGGCCAGACTTGAAAAAAAACTCGAAAAGCTTAGGGAAACGAGAAACTCAAGCGAATCTGACTTGGAAGTTCAAATTGAAAATGTGCGTAACGAGATTATGTCCATGCTTCAGTCAAAAGCAACTTTTGAAAATCAGCTTGAATATAACGAAAAAGAAAAATTGCGGATTTCAGATACGAAAGAAGCAGCAAGGAAGCATTCCGCCGAGCTGTCGTCGCTCCTTAAGAATTTAAGACAGAAAAAGGAACATCTTCAGCAGGAGTTTGGTCTGAAAGACGAGGCGTTGAAGAAATTCACGGAGAATCATCGAAATGATCAGCAATTGCAGCTCAAGCTTTCAAGACGCCATGAAGACGCACAGAGACGATGGCTTGAAGCGAGCGGGGTTTTGCAGCAGGCAAAAGCTCGCTATGACAGCAAAAAACAGATACAAGCTGATTATTCCGGGTACTATCAGGGAGTAAAAGGCGTCATGCGCGCCAAAAATCTTAACGGAATCATCGGTCCTGTAGCCGAAGTCTTCCAGGTTCCGAAGAAACTTGCTAAGGCCGTTGAAACGGCTTTGGGAGCAAGCTTGCAAAACATTGTCGTTCAAGATGTTTCTGACGCCAAGGCTGCGATTCGTTATCTCACGCAAAACAAGCTTGGACGTGCAACTTTTCTGCCGCGAACAACTGTCAGACAACGTTTCTTAAGCAGCAATCAGGTTCGCCGCGCCCAAAACGTTGAAGGATTCATCGGTGTCGGGTGTGATTTGATTTCCTGCGAAGATGATGACCTGCCGGTTTTAAGGCACCTGCTTGGAGCGATTATTTTCGCTGAAAATCTTGACAGCGCAACGGAAATTGCCAGAATTTTGAATCATTCCGTCAAAGTCGTCTCGCTTGCGGGCGATGTCGTCAATGCAGGAGGTTCGATGTCCGGTGGGGCAGACAAACGTCAGGGAGAAGGGCTGATTGAACAAAAACAGAGTTTGGAAAAACTCGGATCAGATATCGAAACGATGACGCAAAAACTTGCTGAAATCGAACTTGACGGAGCAAAATTACGCAAAAAGCTTGAAGAA
>NZ_DAIUCE010000014.1:0-718 GCF_036846325.1 Ligilactobacillus sp.
CAATTCCATTGTGTTTATCACCTTTTACAATTTATGCACTAATTATAATATCCGAATTTAAAATGAATCAAGGAAAAAGAAGCGCTGAGTGCTTCAAAAGAGGCGATTCATCCCCCGCTTAGAGAAGTGGGGCATTCTCGCCCCTTTATGGTAAAATGGAGGTATAGTTTAAAAGTCGAGACGATTTTAAGACGATGTTTTTGCGGCAACCCCGCACTGACGAGCGTTAAGAGAAGAAAATTGCAAAGGAGAGAGGCGGGGGGCAACCCGTCCGAAGAGAAAATGAAGCGTGGTTTTAAAGTTGTAACTAAATATTTGGACAAGGGACTGCATTTGCCGAAAAGGGCAACCAAAAATGCTGCCGGGTACGATTTTGAATGTGCAGAAGACTTTGTTCTGCCGAGCATCTGGAAAAAAGATTTCCTGAAAATTCTGCGTGCGGTCAGGAAACAAAAAGACTATTCGGATGAAGAACTTATGAAGGCAGACGCATGCTTGAAACCTTACCTGGTGCCGACCGGCATCAAGGCCTACATGCAGGACGACGAATTTCTGATGCTGGCCAACCGTTCAAGCAATCCGCTCAAGCGGCGTCTGGTTCTACCAAACGGCGTCGGAATCGTTGACAGCGATTATTACGACAATCCCGGAAACGAAGGCGAAATCTTCTTTCAATTGCTAAATTTCGGTTTGAAGGACGTTGTCATCAAAAAAGGCG
>NZ_DAIUCE010000014.1:747-28078 GCF_036846325.1 Ligilactobacillus sp.
TCATCCGGAAGATAATATCTTATATTAAATTTATGAATAAAGAAGGCACAAATGTTTTATAATTATAAGTGCGAAGACAGGGGGCGTTATTTGTGGCAAAGTCAAAAACCAGATTTGTCTGCCAGACATGCGGGTACGTTTCGCCGCGGTATCTTGGGCGATGCCCGAACTGCGGCGAGTGGAACACTTTGGTCGAAGAAATCGAAGAATCCAGAAACGTTCAGACTGCTCCGCGAGTGACCTTTTCCGGCACGAAGGTCAAGCCTCAGCTGATTGATGCGGTTTCGACCAGGGAAACGCCGAGAATCGTCACTGAAAATGCAGAGCTCAACCGAGTTCTCGGTGGCGGAATCGTTCCAGGCTCAATGGTTTTAATCGGGGGCGATCCGGGAATCGGAAAGTCGACGATGTTGCTGCAGCTTTCCGGTGAATTGGCTGACATGGGCGGCAAGGTGCTTTATGTTTCCGGTGAGGAAAGTGCCAGTCAGATCAAGATGAGAGCAGACCGGCTCGGGGTTGGCGGCAGCGAGTTTTATCTTTATCCTGAAACCGACATGCAGAGCATTTTGCAGAATATCGAAGATTTAAAGCCGGATTACGTCGTAATCGATTCCGTTCAGACAATGCAGGATCCGGAACTGACTTCTGCCGTCGGGAGCGTGGCACAGATTCGTTCCGTGACGGCTTCGTTGATGCAGGTCGCAAAGGTTAACGGCATTACGGTATTCATTGTCGGACACGTGACGAAGGGCGGCGCAATCGCCGGTCCGAAGATTTTAGAGCATATGGTTGATACGGTGCTTTATTTTGAAGGTGACATGCACAGAACCTACAGGATTCTGCGTTCCGTCAAGAATCGCTTCGGCTCGACGAATGAAATCGGCGTTTTTGAAATGAGAGAAGACGGCTTGAATGAAGTCAAGAATCCTTCTGAAATTTTCCTGGAAGAAAGGATGCAGGGGGCGACCGGCTCTTCCGTCGTCGTCTCAATGGAGGGAACGCGCCCGATTCTGGCCGAGGTGCAGGCTTTGGTGACGCCGACTGCATTTGGCAACGCCAAGAGAACGACCAACGGACTTGATCATAATCGTGTTTCGCTGATCATGGCAGTTTTGGAAAAGCGTTCCGGGCTGCTTTTGCAGAATCAGGATGCCTATCTCAAAGCCGCAGGCGGTGTCAGACTTGACGAACCGGCAATTGATCTGGCAGTTGCGGTGAGCATCGTCTCGAGTTATCGCGATGAAGAGACTCTTGCGACAGATTGCTTCATCGGCGAATTGGGCCTGACGGGCGAGGTAAGGCGCGTCGGCAGAATCGATTCGCGCGTCAAAGAGGCAGCCAAGCTCGGATTCAAGCGTGCGTTTGTTCCCAAGAACAATCTGGACGGTTGGGAGTTTCCGTCCAATATTCAAGTAGTCGGGGTTCAGACCCTGAATGAAACTCTCGAACAGGTATTTAAAAGTTAACGGATGGAGGGACCGCAGATTATGCGAAAACGTATGATACAGCTGGTCTTTGCAATTCTTGGAATTAGTATCGGCTATTCATTTTTGCCGCCCTTATGGGAAAGCTTGAGGATCGGCAACCATTTATTACAAAGTCCAGTGATTAACTCATTTATCGGCTTGTTGGTTATGCTTATTTTAGCTGTTTTTCTGGTCGATCCGATCGAAGATATAATCAAAAGGCTCGAAAAGAAATTGGCACAGCAAAAAACAGAGGTCATTTTTGCGGAAAGCATTTCAGTCGTTATTTCATTGCTGATTGCAGTTTTGATTTCGACAATCTTTTGGCGTTCGCAATTATTCTTTATTAATACGGTGCTTCCGATTATCGTAATGATCCTCTTTGCTTATCTCGGCTGGGTGATCGGCAAGACGCGCTTAAACGATCTCAAGAACATCTTTGGATCAAGAAGCAGCCGCAAAAAGGAAACCGACAACGTTTTGGAACGGAAAGTCGGAGACAATTTCCATAAATACAAGCTTCTCGACACGAACATTCTGATTGATGGCCGCATTTATGATCTTGCCAAGACCGGCTTCATTGAAGGAACGCTTGTCGTGCCGAATTTTGTTCTTTATGAACTGCAGTACATTGCAGATTCCGGAGACAGCATCAAGCGCGTCAGAGGAAGGCGCGGACTTGACATCTTGAATAAGCTGCGGTCTGAAAAGATCGTGCCTGTCGAAATGTATGAAGGCGATTTTGAAGACGTTCAGGAAGTTGATTCGAAGCTGATCAAACTTGCCAGGATGATTGATGCGGTCATCGTGACGAATGACTACAATTTGAATAAGGTCAGCGAATTTCAAAACGTTCAGGTCTTAAACGTCAACGCACTGGCAAAGTCGCTCAAGCCAAGGGTCATCCCCGGCGAGAAGTTGAACGTCATGGTCATCAAAAACGGGACCGAACGTCAGCAGGGTGTTGCGTATCTTGATGACGGGACGATGATCGTCGTGGAAGACGGACGCTATTATATGAACAAGACCATCGAAGTTGAAGTTACTTCGGCATTGCAAACAGATGCCGGACGAATGATTTTCGCCAAGCCTTCCCACTCAAAACGCGGAATCAACGAAAAAACTAATTAAAACTTTGAATCAGCAGTTTATTTTTCAAGCCATTCATTGTAAAATCGATAATGTATGACTGTTAAAGACAGTAATAGACAAATTTCAGAAAGAGGCGCTTAAATTGGCAAAAGATAAGATTCGTGTGCGCTATGCACCAAGTCCGACGGGACACCTGCATATCGGCAATGCACGAACAGCGTTATTCAACTACTTATTTGCAAGACATAATAAAGGGACTTTCGTGCTCCGTATCGAAGATACGGACACGAAACGCAATATTGCAGACGGTGAACGCAGTCAGATGGAAAACCTTCATTGGCTGGGCATCGACTGGGATGAAGGCCCTGACAAGCCCGGCGAATACGGTCCGTATCGTCAGTCGGAACGCAAGGACATCTATCAGCCTTTGATTCAGGAACTTCTGGACAAGGATCTTGCTTACGAATCATTCATGACCGAAGATGAGTTGAACGAACAGCGCGAGGCACAAAAAGCCCGCGGTGAGGCTCCTCGCTATGAATATGAATATGAAGGCATGACAAAGGAAGAAATCAAGGCCAAGCAGGATGAGGCACGTGCCAGGGGCTTGAAGCCTGTTGTCAGAATCCGCGTTCCGAAGAACGTCGTTTATGAATGGGACGATATTGTCAAGGGACACGTCAGCTTCAAATCTGACACGATCGGCGGCGACTTTGTCATTCAAAAGCGCGATGGAATGCCAACCTACAACTTTGCCGTTGTCGTTGACGACCACATGATGAAAATCACGCACGTTTTGCGCGGCGATGATCATGTTGCCAACACGCCGAAGCAATTGGCGGTCTACCAGGCGTTTGGCTGGGAAGCCCCTGTATTTGGCCATATGTCACTCATCATCAACACGGAAACCGGCAAGAAGCTTTCGAAACGTGATGAATCCGTACTTCAGTTCATTGAACAGTATCGTTCGCTTGGATATCTGCCTGAAGCAATGTTCAACTTCATTACTCTTCTTGGCTGGTCACCGGTTGGCGAATCAGAAATCTTCAGTCAGAAAGACTTCATCAAGATGTTTGATCCGAAGCGCCTGAGCCGCTCACCGGCTGCTTTTGACGGTAAAAAGCTCGAATGGGTCAACAACCAGTATGTCAAGGCTGCAGATAACGATGAGCTTTCCGATTCTGCAATCAAGCAGTTGATCAAGGCAGGAAAGCTTCCTGAAGACCCCGACTTCAAGACGATTGCATGGGCACGTCATCTGGTCGATCTTTATAAGCGTCAAATGTCTTATACAGCTCAATTGGCCGATATGGCTGAAATTTTCTTCACGGAACCGCAGAAGCTTGATGAAGACTGCATGAACGAGCTTGCAGATGAATCAGCTGCAGTCGTTTTGAATGAATTTGCCAAGCGCGTCAAGGAACTGCCGCTTTTTGACGCCGTTGAGATTCAAAATATGATCCGCGGCATTCAAAGGGATACCGGAGTCAGAGGCCGCAAGCTTTACATGCCGATTCGCATTGCCACGACTCGTGAAATGCACGGTCCGGAACTCGCGCCTTCAATCGAATTGCTGGGCAGGAAGCGCGTGCTTGAACATTTGAACAAGACACTGGAAGAAATGGGCAAATAAGCTGAACAGAAGAGCTGGGATGTTTCCCGGCTCTTTTTTGGAAAAAGCCAAAATATCTTTGGGGAATGCAGCGTTTTTGCGTATAATATAAACATGAGATTATTTCAAAAGGGGGTAACGATATGATTCAGATTTTGAACACATTGTCAGGCAAAAAAGAAATTTTTAAACCGCTTGAAGAGGGCAGGGTTAAAATGTACGTCTGCGGACCAACGGTTTACAACTATATTCATATCGGCAATGCAAGAAGCGCAGTGGCATTTGATACCGTAAGGCGCTATTTTGAATATCGAGGCTACGAGGTCGACTATGTGTCCAATTTCACGGATGTTGATGACAAGATCATCAAGGCCAGTCATGAAATGAAGATGACCGTCAAGGAAGTTACCGACAAATTCATCGCTGCGTTTTATGAAGACATCGATGCATTGAACATCAAGCGCGCCACGCTGAATCCGCGTGTAATGGATACGATGGACGATATCATCAGTTTTATCCAGGTTCTGATCGACAAAGGATATGCCTATCAGGCAGAAGGCGATGTCTATTATCGTGCGCGCAAGTTTAAAGACTACGGCAAGCTTTCCGGCCAGTCCGTTGACGATCTTGAGCAGGGGGCAAGCGAGCGCGTGGCTGATTCTGATCAGGGCAAGAAAGAAGATCCGCTTGATTTTGCCTTATGGAAAGCCGCAAAACCAGGTGAAATCTATTGGAAGGCGCCTTTTGGAAACGGAAGACCCGGCTGGCACATCGAATGCTCTGTCATGGCAACGAAGTATCTGGGTAAAACGATAGATATTCATGCCGGCGGACAGGATCTGGAATTTCCGCACCATGAAAACGAGATTGCCCAAAGCGAGGCAGAGACGGGACAAAAGTTTGTCAACTATTGGATGCACAATGGATTCGTGACGATTGGAGAAGAAGACGAAAAGATGAGCAAGTCGCTCGGGAATTTCGTCACGGTTCATGACCTGCTGAAAAAAATCGATCCTCAAGTCGTTCGTTTCTTCATGGCAACGACGCAGTATCGTCATCCGATTCGCTATAGTCAGACAAATCTAAATGAGGCAAAAACCAATCTTCAAAAACTGAAAACAGCTGTCGACAATTTGCGCTATCGCAAAAACGATGCGGAAAACAGCGATGTCGAAATCGATATTCGTGAAAAATTCAGTGCCTTGAACAATCGTTTCATTGAAGCAATGGATGATGACTTCAATACCCAGAACGGAATTGCTGTCGTTTACGAAATGGCCAAACTGCTGAACGTCTATTCAGAAAAAGCGACGGTTTCCCTGGGAACAATCGAGTATCTGCTTGATGGATTCTCAAGGGCGGCAGAGGTTTTCGGAATTGAATTTGAAGAAGAAACGGAACTTTTGGATGAAAAGATTGAGGCATTGATTGAAGAAAGAATCGCTGCCAGAAAAGCCAGAAACTTTGAGCGAAGCGATGAGATTCGCGACATGTTGAAGGCAAAGGGCGTGATTCTGGAAGACACTCCTCAAGGAACAAGATGGAAGAGAGCGTAACACATGGCTGATTATGAACAGATGAACGGGATTGCCCTGGCCTACATGGGGGATGCGATTTACGAAGTCTATGTCAGGAAACACCTGCTTGACAAGGGAATGACCAAACCGAACAAATTGCATAAAAGAGCGACTCACTATGTTTCCGCAAAGGCACAGGCCGCGCTGATTTCGCAAATGGAAGAGCAAAATCTTCTGACTGATGAAGAACAGGAATACTTCCGTCGCGGCAGAAATGCCAAAAGCTATACTTCGGCAAAAAACACCTCGGTTGTCACTTATCGAATTTCGACCGGATTTGAAGCATTATTCGGCTATCTTTATCTGAGCGGCCAAAATGACCGCCTGGATGAGCTCAGTGAATGGTGCATCAAAACGGTCGAGGAAGGATGCTAGCTATGAAAGAACAGAAGACAGATGATTTCGTAATCGGGCGTCATCCGGCAATGGCCGCCTTGAAAAGCGGGCAGGACATAAACAAGATCTTTGTCCAGTCAGGCTTGAAGTCAGATGCGATTCAGGAAATCGTTTCAGCTGCCAGAAAGCGCAGCATCGTCGTTTCGCAAGTTCCTAAATCAAAGCTTGACCTTTTGTCTGACGGACAGAACCATCAGGGCGTTGTGCTGGCCGTTGCCGCATTTCAATATGCGGAACTCGAAGACCTTTTCGAAGCGGCAGCCCAAAAAGACGAGGATCCGTTCTTTTTGATTTTGGACGGAATCGAAGATCCGCATAATTTGGGATCGATTTTAAGAACCGCAGATGCAGCCGGAGTACACGGCATCATCATTCCCAAGAGACGTGCGGTTCAGTTGACGTCGACCGTTGCCAAAACGTCAACGGGAGCGGTCGAATACGTTCCGGTCTGTCGCGTAACCAATCTTTCGCAAACCGTTGATGAATTAAAGCAGCGCGGGCTTTGGATCTTCGGGACGGACATGAAGGGCCGTGATTTCAGAAACTGGGATGCAAAGGGACCGACGGCGCTCGTCATCGGAAATGAAGGCAAGGGCATTTCTTCCCTGCTTAAGAAAAAGTGCGATGAAATGCTGACGATTCCGATGATCGGACACGTTCAAAGCCTGAATGCAAGTGTTGCAGCAAGTCTTTTGATTTACCAGGGATTCACTTCAAGAGGTAAATAGGAATGAAAGAAAAGATTCTGATTGTTGATGCCTATAACATGATCGGCAACTGGCCCGAGCTGGCGCGGCTGAAAAAAGCCGATCGCCTGGAGGATGCAAGAGACCAGCTTCTTCAAATTCTTTCCGATTATCATAAGCAAAGCGATTCCAGGATTATCGTTGTTTTTGACGCGATGTACGTTCCGGGACTTTCAAAAAGCTACAGACAATACAGTCTGGATGTTGTCTGGACTGACGAAGGACAGACGGCTGACAGCTACATTGAAGCATTGGCCGGAAAGCTGCAGTCGCGTTTGACTCAGGTGACCGTTGCAACGAGCGATCAAGCTGAACAATGGACGATTTTTTCTCAGGGAGCCTTGAGAAAACCTGCTTGGGAACTGCATCAGGATATTGAAAATGCCAGGAAAGAAGTGCATGCGGCGACGAGAATGTATCAGGATCAGGCATCAGTCAGAAGATCGCCTTTTGATGACGCTCAGTTGAAGAAACTGGCAGATCTGCGCGACCGTCTCAGTTCTAAAGATAATTGACATGCAGTGCTTAAACGTGATAAAGTAACTTTGAATATTTTAAGGAGAACTGAAATGTCCAAGAAGAAAATTTCGTTAGCATGCTCAGTATGCGGTTCAAGAAATTATACGATTGTTGAGAATTTAAGTCGGACTGAACGCCTTGAGGTTAAAAAGTTCTGCAAATATTGCGGAAAACATACGCTTCATCGCGAAACAAAATAACAAGTGAGGGATTCAGGATGAAGTTTTTCAAGAGCGTTGTTCAAACAATGAAAGATACGACATGGCTTAACGCCAGGGAAACAAGGCGCGATACGACGACTGTTGTCGCAATGTCGATTGCCTTTGCGATTTTCTTTGGCGTTGTCGACTATGCCGTTCAGGCAGTGCTTGCACTGATTGCCTGACGTAAGGGACTGGTCAAACCAGTCTTTTTTTGTTATAATCACCTTGTTGGTGAACTTCGATTTTTCGGGGTTTTTTTTATTTTGTTCAAAAACACAAGGATTAAGGAGAGTTAAAATGGCTGAAAGCAGTGAAAAGAAATGGTACGTACTGCATACGTATTCCGGCTATGAAAACAAAGTCAAGAGCAATTTGGAATCTCGTGCAGAATCAATGGGAATGGAGGACTATATCTTCCGCGTTGTCGTTCCTGAAGAAGAAAAATGCGAAACAACCAAAACCGGCAAGGAAAAAGTTGAAAAGCTCAAGACGTTCCCAGGCTATGTCCTGGTCGAAATGGTCATGACCGATCAATCATGGTATGTCGTTCGAAACACGCCGGGCGTTACCGGCTTTGTCGGCTCGCACGGTGCCGGAAGCAAGCCGGCTCCTCTTCTTGACGAAGAAATTCAGACGATTCTTCGCAGCGTCGGCATGACGAGAAATGCCGACTTTGATGCAGAAGTCGGTGACACAATCACCATTACTGAAGGAGCATTTGCCGGGCAAGTCGGAAAGATTACCGAAATCGACAATGAAAAGATGAAGCTTCATGCGATGATCGATGTCTTCGGTCGCGAAACGGATGCAGAATTGGCATTCGATCAGGTTGAAAGACTGGTATAAAATTAAAAGCTGTTTCTTGAGTGCATTTTTCAAGGACGGCTTTTTTATCAGATGATATAATCATAGCAGAAAACATTTTTTATAAGGGATGATAACATGAAAGAAAGCAGATCAGACTGTACGACGATTCTGGTCGGTAAAGATGCCACAATTGACGGTTCGACGATTATTTCAAGAAATGAAGACAGCAGTTTCGGTGCATGCCCGAAGAAGTTCATCGTCGTTGAACCAAAAGATCAGCCACGCACGTATCAGGCCAAATTGAGCAAGGTCAAGATTACGCTTCCGACAAAGAGTGAAGCGCTGCGTTACACATGCACGCCGGATGCAATCGGTGACAAGGGCATCTGGGGCGAATCCGGAATCAACAGCGAAAATGTTGCAATGTCCGCAACGGAAACGATTACGTCCAATCCGCGGATCTTGGGAATCGATCCTCTGGTTGAGGACGGAATCGGTGAAGAAGACATGCTGACGCTTGTTCTGCCTTACGTTCATTCGGCGCGGGAAGGCGTCTTGCGTCTGGGTTCGATTCTTGAAAAATACGGAACTTATGAGATGAACGGAATTGCCTTTTCAGATAAAGATGAAGTCTGGTATCTGGAAACATACGGCGGTCATCAATGGGCAGCCGTCAGAATTCCTGATGATGCATATGTCGTTGCTCCAAACAGAACGAACATTGATGAATTTGATTTTGATTCTGATGACACGTTGTCTGCGCCTGGTCTCAAGGAACTGATTGAAAGACATCATCTCAATCCCGATTATGACAAGTACAACTTCCGCCACATCTTCGGAAGTTCAACGATCAAGGACACGCGTTATAATAATCCGCGTGCCTGGTACGTCCAGAAGTATTTTGACGCTGAACTGCCATATGGCCCGGAAGAACAGGAACTGCCCTTCGTTTGTCATGCCAGTCGCAGGATTTCGGTCGAAGACGTCAAGTGGCTGTTGAGTTCTCACTATCAAAATACGGACTTTGATCCGTACGGACCGGGAACTGAAGCACAAAAGAAGCGTTATCGTCCGATCGGCATCAACCGCAACCAGGAAGGGCATATTCTCCAGATCAGAAATGACGTTCCAGATGAAATTGCCGGAATTCATTGGGTATTTGTCGGACCTAATACGTTCAATGCTGCAGTTCCGTTCTACGCAAACGTCAATGATACGCCTGCATGCTATCGTGACGTGTCCGGAGAGTTTGACTTGAAGACGGTCTTCTGGCTGACGAGAACCCTGGCCGTTCTGGGAGATACGGACTATGACCGCTACAGCGAACTGGAAGCTTCCTTTGAAGAAAAGGTCGTTTCAGCTTGTCGCAATCTGCAGCTGCAGGCGGATCAGGTTGCGGTGACAAAGAAGAATCCCGTCAAATATTTGACGGAAATCAACAATCAAATGGCTGAAATTGATTTGAGCGAAGCAACGAAGCTTCTTGGTGACATGGTTGCCGTTGGCGGAAATCACATGAAGCTTAAATTTGATCTGCATGATTGATTGAAAATTTGAATTTGAGGCACTTCCCTTTGCTTTGAGGGAAGTGCTTTTTGATTTGAACAGCAATGTGAGTGGAAAATTAAAAAACACTTGAATTGATTAATTGTTAGTGATAATATGTTTAACAAGATACAGCGCATCTTGTGCGGAAACGGTATGATTATCTGAATGCTGGGTTTATCGAGGTGGGACGCAGCATGATGTTCAAGAAGATTATATCTAACTTAATTCTCATTAAAGGATGTTGGCTGTCTGCAGAAAACAGGTTTGAATCTTCTGGCAATTCGGGCTCTGCGTTTGATTCAAGAACTGCATTTAACAAATGGAGGAATTTGGAAATGACAACAAATTATATGAGTAACTATACTTACGGAACTGATGCCTACGATGAAATTCCTGAAGTGGCTAAGCCATACGGAATCAAGAAAGTCGTCTTCATCGGCGGCAGACGTGCTTTGGCGGCAGCTGAACCTAAGGCGAGAAAGGCCCTTGAAGGATCCGGCATTGAGGTAACGGGAAGTTTCGTTTACGGTGTCGACAGCACGCAGACGAACATTGACCGCTTAGTTGCGACACCGGAGGTCAGGGGAGCTGATGCCGTCTTTGGGTTTGGCGGCGGCAAGGCGCTTGATACCGCCAAAATGGTTGCCGATGAACTTGACAAGGTCATCTTCTCGTTCCCGACGATTTGTTCGAACTGTGCTGCCGGTACTGCCATTGCGGTTATCTATCATGATGACGGATCGTTTGATCGCTATGGTTTTCCAAAGGCAGCCAAGCATCTTTTCATTGACACTGATGTCATTGCCAAGGCCCCGGTTGAATACTTCTGGGCAGGAATCGGCGATGCCTTGAGCAAACAGCCTGAAGTAACTCATGTTTCTGAAGGGGAGGATCTGACCAATACAGGTGCATTAGGTGTTGCGATTGCCAAAACTGTTTCAGAACCGCTGTTCAAGTATGGCGAACAGGGTATGGATGACGTCAGGAATGACACTCCTTCAAAGGCTGTTGAAGAAATTGCCCTGGATATTCTTGTTTCTACCGGATATGCTTCAAACCTTACGAACCAGAAGGATTTCTATTACAATTCATGGCATGCGCATGCATTTTACAATTCGACGACTGCCATCAAGCGTGAAGGAACTTACCTTCATGGTCAAATCGTCTCGTTTGGCGTACTTGTCCTGTTTGCATACTTCCACGAAGAAGAGGAATTCAAGAAGTATCAGGAATTCAACAAGCGTATTGGTCTTCCCGTTACCTTGGGTGAACTTGGACTTTCTCAGGACGATGTTGAAGATATTACGAAGGGTGCGTTGGAAACTAACGAATATCGCAATCGTCCGTTTGATCCTGAAAAATTCTCGGAAGCAATTCGTCGTGCCGATGAGCTTGGCAGAAAGCTTTTGGGAAAGTAACTGATTCTTGATGATGCAGTGATTCTGATGAACCGTTCGAAGTTTGAACGGTTCATTTTTTGCTTGCAAAATAAAATGCAGCGTGCTATATTATGTTAGTATGCAGTCTGCATACTAGTGGGAGGCCAAATCTGATGGCCATCCGAACCACACACGGAATAGGAGGAATGTTACCGTGGCAAAGAACGTTATCAACGTTGTTAAATTACAAATCCCTGCTGGCAAAGCAACGCCAGCTCCACCAGTTGGTCCTGCACTGGGCCAGGCTGGTATCAACATCATGGGCTTCACAAAGGAATTCAACGCTCGTACTGCTGATCAGGCTGGTATGATTATCCCAGTTGTCATTTCCGTTTATGAAGACCGTTCATTTACTTTTATTACAAAGACACCGCCTGCTGCAGTTTTGCTTAAGAAAGCTGCTGGTGTACAAAAAGGCTCCGGCGAACCTAACACGAAGAAAGTTGCTACAGTTACGAAGGCACAAGTTAAGGAAATCGCTGAAACTAAGATGCAAGATCTAAACGCTGCAGACGTTGAAGCTGCTATGCGCATGATTGAAGGTACTGCACGAAGCATGGGCTTTGTTGTAGAAGACTAATTATAATCTCTCTACGGCCACGCTTCTCAGTCGGATACTCCGTGAAAACGGATGTGTCAAGTGGGAGGTTTATCCGATAGACCACATATTGCAAGGAGGAAAATTCACTAATGGCTAAAAAGAAAAGCAAGAAATATTTAGAAGCTGCAAAGCAAGTTGAAGCTGGCAAGGCATACGATGCAAGTGAAGCATTGGCACTTGTCAAGAAGATTGACTTTGCTAATTTTGATGCAACGATCGAAGTTGCATTTAACTTGAACTTGGATACGAAGCAGGCAGACCAGCAATTGCGCGGTGCCTTGGTTCTTCCTAACGGCACGGGCAAGGAACAGACCGTTGTCGTGTTTGCAAAGGGTCCTAAGGCACAGGAAGCCAAGGATGCCGGTGCAGACGTTGTCGGTGACGATGATTTGGTACAACGTATTCAGGACGGCTGGCTTGACTTCGACGTTGCAATCGCAACGCCTGACATGATGGCTCAAGTAGGTCGCCTGGGCCGCGTTCTTGGACCTAAGGGCTTGATGCCTAACCCTAAGACGGGTACTGTTACGATGGATGTCAACAAGGCTGTCAGCGATGCCAAGAGCGGTCAGGTGACATATCGTACGGACCGTGACGGCAATGTGCACGTTCCTGTCGGCAAGGTTTCATTTACGGAAGAAGCATTGAAGGGCAACTTTGACGCAATCTACGAAAAGATTTCCCGTCTTCGTCCTGCTGCCGTAAAAGGCACTTACATCAAGCACGTAAGCTTGGCATCAACATTCGGCCCAAGCGTTACGGTTGATACGAACTCACTTTAATTTTTAAGATTAATTTGAAAAAAGCGGTTGACCTTTATCGATTTATGTGATAAATTGATAAAGGTCAATTTTTTATATTATGATTCTACCTAAGACTCAGGTGGCTTTTGCCTTAATATCCTGCCGAGGAGTAATGTTAAGTTCTCTCTCTGTGTCTTGGTGGACATAGGGTTTTTTTATTTGCAAAACCCTGGCACAATGACTAGGAGGTGAATCAATTGAGTAAGGAAATTATCGCAAAGAAGGCTGCGATTGTTGAAGAAGTCTTTGAAAAATTCAACAACGCATCTTCTGTAGTTGTTGTTGACTACCGTGGTCTTACAGTTGACGAAGTGACTGAATTACGTAAGGAATTGCGTGAAGCAGGCGTTGAAATGCGTGTTATCAAGAATACGTTCCTGCGTCGTGCTGCAGACAAGGCTGGCTATGAAGGCTTGGATGAAACATTCACAGGTCCTACGGCCGTTGCATTCGGTTCTGAAGATGCTACTGCACCTGCACGTATCTTCTCCAAGTTTGCTGAAGATCATGAAGCATTGACAATCAAGGGTGGTATGATCGACGGTGAAGTTGTTACCCTCGACGAAATCCACGCTCTTGCCAAGTTGCCAAACCGCGAAGGCATGCTTTCCATGCTTTGCTCCGTGCTTCAAGCACCTGTTCGCAACTTCGCATACGCTGTCAAGGCAGTTGCCGACAGCAAAGACGAAAGTGCTGCCTAATCAGCGCTTAGTCGCATAAGTTTTTTTAACATAACATATCAATTAAATTGGAGGATTTTAAAATGGCCTTAGATACAGAAAAGATCATTGCTGACTTGAAAGAAGCTAGCATTCTTGAATTAAACGACTTAGTAAAAGCTATCGAAGATGAATTCGGTGTTTCTGCTGCTGCTCCAGTTGCAGCTGCAGGTGCTGCTGCAGGCGCTGCAGAAGAAAAGACGGAATTTGACGTTGAATTGACATCTGCTGGTGCCGGCAAGGTTAAGGTTATCAAAGTTGTCAAGGACGTTACGGGTCTTGGCCTTAAGGATGCCAAGGGCTTGGTTGACGGTGCACCATCCGTTATCAAGGAAGGCGTTGCTAAGGACGAAGCTGAAGAAATCAAGGCTAAGCTTGAAGAAGTTGGCGCACAAGTTACTCTTAAATAGTCTAATTTGTTCGATTTCAAAGGAGTCGGGATTTGTCCCGGCTCCTTTTTTTGCGGTCAAAATCATGAATGCGGTGAAAATGCAGAGTTGCAGGCTTAATGCATGAAATCAAACAGGACTTCTGAAGCATCACGTGCATCGGAAGTCCTGTTTTTACAGTATTCTTTTTTGCCTGAAACGTTCAGAGTCATTTAAGTGAACTTGTTCCGTCTGAATAATTAAGTTCAACGCCGTTTTCGACGTTGAAGACGTAAACGTTGAATGAAACGGAGGAATCGCCGACTGACTGCGCCCTGAGCTGCACTCCGCGTGCCAGCAGTTCATCTCCACGGAAAACGGGGCGTACCGAATATCTGACATAATGATTTGAACCTGCTTTCAGATACTCTGCAATTTGATTTTCGTATTCGGTCATGCAAGGCTCGTTCAGGGACCTTGTTCCAGTCATCAGATTCTTTAAGTTGTTGTTTTGTCCGGTCAGCTGATAGGCAATCAGGTGACATCTGTTGTAAAGCCATCCGCTTCCGATGCGTTTGTTGTGCCATCCCGTCGGGTCGACATAGAGACGCTCACGCTCTGAGTGAGGCATCAGGGATTGATTCAAAAGCGCATCAGCTCCTGTGACGCGGTTCAGGGAATCAAGGTCATGGTACTGCTGCCAGGCACCGTTTGAGACGTTCAGATCGTCGGACGAAAATCCGGGCTGATTACCGTTGATCTGAACAATTTGACTGCCGGAATAATTCATGTCTGCCAGACTGGCCGCGGAACTTTGCGAAGCCTGGCTTGAATCTCCTGGAGCTTGTGAGGTTGAGCCCTGGCGGGACGCCAGGCTTGAAGATTCTTTCTGAATGTCCGACTGCCTTCTTGAAAGACTTTCCCTTGTCTTTTCATTTGCGCTGGAAATTTTTGCGGCTTTATTTTCGGGACCGTAATCCCTGGATATTTTGTGGACAATCCTCACTTCTTCCCTGGGCGTATCCGGCATCGGATTTGAAGCCGCACCTAATCCGGTCCCGATGATAAGTGCAGATATGCTTGCAATGCGGAAAAAAAGCTTTTTCTCAGGTTTTTTGTAATGGGCATGGCAAAATCCCGAAACGCCAAGCAAAATGATGATGAAACCAATTATCTTCATGTCGGTACTCCTTTCTACCTTTTGGATTTACGGTATCCGTTGGCGATTGCCTGGGATTCGTTGTCGAAATAAGTCGCATTTGCGGCATTCATCTTGTATCCGGCCTGATCAGGAGTATGATAGACTTTTGTTCTGGTATTGCCGATGATTTTGGGAGACTCGTCAGTGACGACCTGATCGGCACTTGACGTGTCCTGATTTTCTGAAGAATCTTGTTGAGAAGGAGCGGCCTGTCTGCTTGCCGCTTCCTTTGAAGATGAGGCCGCAATGGAAGCCTGTTCAGATGCCTTGACCGATGATTGACGCGCCTCTTCTTTTGATGAGGCGTCCATTGACTGCGAAATGCTTTCGATGGATGAATGCTCCTTGTCAATGCTTTGTTCCTGGCTCTTCAGAATTTTTGATTCAGATCTGGCTTTTTTGAGTGCTGCGACTCCGATTGATTTTGTGCTTGTCTTACAGATGGTTTTCGGTTCCGGTTTCGCGGGTTCAGGCTCCTGCGTGACCAAAGCCCCGTAAAAGGCGAGGATGAACAGCATGAGCAAAGGGAAGGCCGCTTTGCCAGGCAGGTTGTCCTTTTTTCCCTTGAATTTTAAGATAAGATTGCCGATTTCCGCAGTGAACCAGGCCAAAAGCAGGATGCTTGCAAATATTGCCATAAGAAACGCTTCCGTTCAAATTTATAATTTTTCTTTATTTTAACCTTGTTATGCGAAAGTTCCTTGAAGATTGATTATAATATAATTGGATATGTGTTCGGAATATTGAAAGGTGGGTCATAATTGCTTGAGCGTTTCAAAAATTTTGTTGAAAAGCGCTTGAAATTCATCAAGCTGCTGTTTGTTTTTTCCGTCCTGATATTTGTCATTTACGAAATCGGGCGGATTTTTAAACAGATTGATTGGGGAAAGGTACAGGAAGGACTCGAAAATCAATCAATGCTCACGATTGCGGTGATGTTTCTGGTCGGCCTGATTGCCGTTCTTCCGATGATTGCCTATGATTTTACGGTCGTGAAGTTTCTTCCTGGAAAATACAGTGCACCGTATATTTTCAAAAGCGGCTGGATTGTCAATACGATGACCAATGTTGCCGGATTCGGCGGCGTCATCGGGGCAACCTTGCGTGCCAATTTTTACAAGAAGAATGCAAGTGCCAGGCAGATTGTCTATGCGCTTTCGAAAATCGCGCTGTTTGTTCTGGCGGGGCTTTCCATATATTGCTGGATTTCGCTTGCATTAATCTATGGACGCTGCATGGGAAAACTGTTCGGCAGCTACTGGATCTGGCTTGTCGGCGGAGGAGTGTATTTTCCGGTACTGTTTGTCGCGACAAAATTCAAGCAGACCGAATTCTTTGCCGACCTGACGTTGAAACGCGAACTGGCCCTGATCATCAGTTCTTTTTTCGAATGGACGTTTGCCGGCGGCTTCTTCCTGTTTATCGGCTTGATGATGGGAATCAAAACGGATTTTCTGACGATTCTCGCAATGTATATCACCGGTTCGGTTTTGGGAATCGTGTCAATGGTTCCCGGAGGCCTGGGCTCGTTTGACGTTTTTATGATGTACGGCATGGCCACGCTTGGCGTTTCAAGCGAAACGGCCGTTGTCTGGATCATGTTCTTCCGGTTGTTCTACTACATAATTCCTTTTATCATCGGGGTTATTCTTTTTGTTCATGAAACAGGGTCGAACATTAACGAAAAACTGGACGGAATTCCAAAGATGGCGGTTCAAAAAGTCGCGCATTTCGTCTTGACGATTTTTCTGTATGCTTCAGGAATTTTAATGCTGCTTGAAGCTGCCGTTCCGCGTTTTGCAAATTCCAATGAGCTGTTGAGAAAGCTGTATTCGTACAGTTTCCTGTTTATCAGTCAGGTTTCTGACATTATCTTTGCCTTTATGCTGCTGGGACTTGCCAGGGGAATTTCGGCCAAGGTCAAACGCGCATACTGGCCGACGCTGATCGTGCTTGCAATCGGGGTCATCAATACTCTTTTGAATCGTTATTCGCTCAGTCTGGCGGTTTTTTTGGGATTCGTAATGATTTTGGTTTTCCTGTCCAAAAACGAGCTTTATCGCAGGCAGATGCAATATTCAATTGGCAAGATGGTTGCAGACATCGCGATTTTTGCGGTCACTTTTCTGCTTTACACGCTGGTCGGGATCTTGAATACGCCAAGCTTCAGCAACCGGCATCACGTGCCGGAATATCTGCTGTTTCCGGCTCAAAAGGTCTGGTTTGCGGGATTCATCGGGTTGATGGCTGCGGCACTGATTCTTTTGATCATGCTGACGTACTTGTCGCGTGGACTGACTCCGTTTGTGCCGCAGGTCTTTGATGAACGGAGAATCAATCAGATCATCAGCAGGTTCGGTTGCGGAAATGCAGGGCATCTCGTCTACCTGCGCGACAAATCGCTGTATTTCTTCAAGGCGGAGGGAAGAGACCAGGTCTTTTTCATGTACCGCAGGAAACAGGAAAAGCTGTTTTGCATCGGAGAGCCGATTGGAAATCCGGAATACTTTAAGAAAGCCCTGGAAGATTTTTTGGAGACGGCAGATCTGTACGGCTTTGAACCTGTTTTTTACGACATAGATCAGGATTTCACGCTTTTGCTGCATGAATACGGCTACGATTTCCTGCAGATTGGCGAAAAGGGTCTGGTCGATCTTGAGAAATTCAATTTGCATGGCGAAAGACATCACAATCAGCGGTCTTTAATCAATCGCTTCGCAAACGACGGCTATGTGCTTGATTTTCTGAAGCCGCCGTATAGTGAAGAGTTATTAAGCGAAATGCGCGAAATTTCGGATGAGTGGCTGAGCAATCGAAACGAAAAAGGCTTTTCCGTAGGCTTTTTTGACGAATATTACCTTGAGCAGGGAAGTTTGATGACTTTGCGGGATTCTTCCGGAAAGCTGAAGGCCTTTTCAAGCATCATGCCACGCAGGAAAGGGGTAATTTCAAGCGATTTGATGCGTTATGCCGAAGATGCTCCGGCGCAGACCATGGCACGCTTTTCATTGTTCCTGTTTGAAAATGCCAAGAAAACGGGTTATGCTTACGTTGATCTCGGGATGGCACCGACAAGAGACGATGCTGACTTGAACCGTGAATTCATTACGGAAAAGATTGCGCGCTATATTTATGAATACGGGTACCATTTCTACAGCTTCCAGGGGCTTAAGGCTTACAAGAACAAATACGTTGACGTATGGAAGAAGAGCTTTATTGCCTATCGCAAACGGTCGCAGATTGCGTTTACGATGTTTCAGCTGATGAGCGTCATCAACTCGAAGGCCATCAAACATGATTACAAAGGTTTGGTCAAGCCGAGAATCTTCAATTGATTTTTGGGAATGAAAGTCGATTGATTATAATGTATACTTGAGAATGAGAAGAAAAAAACGGAGGTGCACTCGTGTCAAATATTTTACTTATGAATGCCGGCAGTTCCTCGGTCAAGTGGAAACTGTTCGAACTTGAAACGGAAAAGGTCGTTGCAAAGGGACTTGTTGAACGCATGCTGATGCCTGGTTCAAAGTTTGAAATCAAATACGGAGAACAGAAGTTTCAGGAAACCTATGACAATTTAACGTATGAACGTGCTTGCGAGCTGATTATCGAAAAGATTCAGGAGAAAGGAATTACGTCTCTTGAGGAAATTGCCTGCGTGGGGCATCGCGTCGTTGCCGGCGGTGAAAAATTCAAAGGAGCAACCGAAATTGATGCCGAAAATCTTGAAGAAATCATTGAAATGAGTGATCATGCCCCGTTGCACAATCCGATGGAGGCAAAGTACATCGAACTGATGCAGCAGGTGATGCCTGACACTCCGCAATATGCCGTTTTTGACAGTACGTTTTTCACGGACATGCCGGAGATGAATGCCATTTTCAGTCTGCCTTATGAACTCACGCAAAAATATGGCATCAGGCGCTATGGCGAACACGGCATCAGCCACGGCTATATTTCGCATCGCTGCGCCGATCTTTTGGAAAAGCCGCTTGAGGATTTGAAGCTGATTACGCTTCACCTGGGCAGCGGATCTTCAATTTCTGCGGTCAAGGACGGCAGGGCCTATGACAGTTCCATGGGCTTTACGCCATTGACCGGCGTGACGATGGGAACTCGCTGCGGCGACGTTGATCCGTCGATTGTTCCGTTTCTGATGAAGAAACTGGATAAGTCCGCAGAAGAGATCCTGCAGCTTTTCAACTCGGAATCAGGACTTCTCGGTATTTCGGGCAAGTCTCCCGACATGCGCGACATTCGTGCTAATATTGACGATCCGCGCTGTGCTTTGGCACGTGAAATTTTCATCAATCGCATCGTCAAGTACGTTGGAAGCTATTATGTTGAAATGGGCGGAGCAGATGTGCTGGTTTTTGCCGGAGGCATCGGTGAAAACGATCCTTCGCTCAGAAGGGACGTCGTTTCTGAACTTTCCTGCCTTGGAATCAGTCTGGACGAAGATTTGAACGAAAAAAATGCTGAAGGGCTTATTTCGACGGAAGACTCCAAAGCCAAGGTCATGATTGTCCCGACTAACGAAGAGCTGGCGATGGTTCAGGCAATCAAGGAAAAATTATAGGAAAATCAAGGAGAAGGTCTTCGCTTTTTATGCGAGGACTTTTTTGTTTTCTCAAAAAAATACAGGAAGAATATTTCGCACTAACGTTTTACGAACATACATTCTTTGTGCTATAATCGGTTAAACGAATGATCAGGGGGCGTTTCAGGCATGAAATTTTTACACACTGCGGACTGGCACATTGGTCGCAGGCTGCATGGCTACGACTTGAGTGCAGAACAGGCCGACGCACTGAGAAAACTGGAAAAAACCGCCATTGACGAGAAAGTTGACGCAATCGTGATTGCAGGCGATATCTACGATCGCGGGATGCCAAGCGAAGATTCCGTCCGGATGGTCAACGGGATGCTTAAGAAACTGAATCTGGAGGACAATTTTCCTCTATTGGCCATCAGCGGGAATCATGATTCTGCCGAACGTCTTTCAACGGGCTCGGAATGGTTTGAGGAAACTTCTTTTTATCTGCATACGAAGATTGAGCAGGCAATAGAACCGATTGAAATGTCTGGAGTACAGTTTTTCCTGATGCCTTATTTTGAAATCGGCGAAGCAAGGAGATTCTTGGAAGACGAAACGCTCAAAAGTGCTGATCAATGCGTCAGGCGGATCGTTTCCCTGATGAAGGAACACTTTAAGAAAGGATGCAGGCATGTGCTCGTGGGGCATTTCTTTGCTGTTGGTTCCTTGAAAACCGATTCTGAAACCCAAAGCGAAGTCGGCGGACTCGATGCAGTCGGAACGGATGAGCTGGACTGTTTTGACTACGTTGCTCTGGGACATCTTCATCAGCATCATGCATCAAGATCAGAAAGGGTCAAGTACAGCGGCTCGCTTTTAAAATACTCGGTTTCTGAAACGTCAGATCAAAAAGGAGTCTACATTGTCGATACCGATTCGGAAACAATTGACTATAGACCACTGTCACCGTTGAACGACGTGCGAGTCGTCAAAGGACGCTTCGAAGATCTGATCAAGCCGGAAAATTATCGGCAGATTCCCAATGATGATTACGTTGCGGTCGAACTGGAAGATCGCATTCCAATCATCGACGTGATGAACCGGCTGAAAAAATGCTATCCGCGGATTATCGAGTTAAGACGTGCCAACGGTCGTGTTAATCGCGAAAAGAGCGGCTTGAAGAATTTTGAAAAATTATCGGAAATGGATCTGTTCAAAATGTTTTATAAAGATGCCGTTGGAGACGATCCTGACGAAGAACAGTGCGAAATGATGGAACGGGCGCTTCAGACCGTGAAAAACGGGGGGAAAATCCAATGAAACCATTGAAATTGAAAATGAAGAATTTTGGACCTTACAAGGATGAAGAAGTTGATTTTACAAAATTCAGTGAAACGCCGCTTTTTTTGATTACGGGCGATACCGGGAGCGGCAAGACGACCATTTTTGATGCGATGTGTTTTGCTCTTTACGGTCAGAGTTCAACTGGAAAGGACCGCAATGGTCTGTTGCTTCGCAGCGACTTTGTAAAGGATCCCAAGGAAAAGACGGAAGTTGAATTGAAGTTTTCGCATCAAGGAAAAGAATATTATGTCATGCGTTGTTTTTATGAAAGTCAGAGCACCGTTGTCAAAAAAGCAGATTTTAAATATCAGGATGCAGACGGAAACGTTGAGGAACTGACGAAATTGAAGGAGATTGGCACAAAAATAGAAAGTCTTCTCCATTTAAATGCCGAGCAGTTCAGGAAAATTATTCTTCTTCCTCAAGGTAAATTCCAAGAATTCCTGATGTCGGACAGCAATGAAAAGGAAAAAGTGCTCAGCCAGATTTTTGGAACTGATTTTTATGACGACTGGGTTTCTGAAATAAAAAAACAGGCAGATGAAGCCAGGACTGACAGTGATGAAATCAAAAAAGAACTTTCATTCGAACAAAGGCAGGCGGTTTTTTCGGAAACCGAACCGGAATCAGAACCAATCGCAGACTGGTTCGATGCACTGGATTTGCAAATAAGAAGCGATGAGGAAAAATTCACCAAAGCCAGGGAAACTGAAGAAGAAACGCAGAAAAAAGTCAATGAATCATTGAAGAAGATGACATTGGACGAACAACTTGAGCAGGACTTCCAGGAATTTGAAAGCGTTGGCCGGAAAATGAAATTTCTGGAACAGGCAAGGCCGGGAATTAAAAGCCAGGCAGATTATCTGGCGGAACTTAACTGGGCTTTGGGCTGTGAAACGATGGTCTTCAAAAAGAAGTCGTCCCGAAAACGTCTGGAAGAACTCAAGGCAGACATTGAAAAGCAGAATTCCGAATTTTTCGGAACGAAGGAAAAACTTGTCAAGGCACTGGAGATTCAGCAAAGCCTTTTGAAAAAGGCTTCAAAAAGAGAAAAGGCGCAGGCTGATTTCAATTTGTGGCAGGGGAGGGTCGGAATATACGACGAGACCGAACAAAGAAGGGCTGAACTTGCTGAATTGCAGGCTCAGGCAGACAAATCAGCAAAAAAACTGAATGACAAAAAAGCAAGTCTTGAACAAAAAGCAGTTTCTCAAAAAGCTTTGTCTGATTTTATCGAGAAAAGTTCCAGTTCAGCCGATGAAAAGCACCGCCTTGAACTGGAACTGCAGAAATTGGCTGAAAATGAAAAAACGCTTCAGGAATGTAAAGCGCAGAATCGTGAACTGGAAACTCTGAAAAGTGAAAAAGATACTTTGGCAAAAGAATATGCTGAAGCAGCAGAGCTTCAAAGGAAAGCTGAGCAGAATTATGAAAATATTCAGAGTCAATGGGCCAGACTTCAGATTAACGAATTGGCCAGGCTGCTCAAGCCGGGGGAAGCATGTCCTGTTTGCGGCAGTCTGGAGCATCCAAACCCTGCATTTGATAATGAAAGAAATGTTTCAGTAACTGAAAGTCAGGTAAAAAGTGCTAAGAAAAGACATGACGAGTCGGTTGCCAGGGCTTCGGAAAAAAAGGCCAGAACTGATGCCAAAACGAAAGAACTCAGCGAACGAACTGCGGTTTTCGTGAAAAAAATAACGGCATTCAGTCAAGAACTCGGTGATGATGCCATTGAAATCAGTGTGCTTGAAGAAAATCTCGATGCCAGGAGAGCAGAAAACGAAGGAAAACTCGCTCAAGCCAGAGAAATGGTGCAGAAAAGAAATGAAGCCGAGGTGCAGCTTAGGACTTTGCAGTCGGAAATCGAACGGGAAAAAGAGCTTGTTTCCGTTTTGAAACAGGAACTCAGTGAACTTCAGGCGAAGATTTCAGGCAGGAATGCCGGTTTGGCGGAACTTGAAAAACAGTTGCCAAAGCAGTTCAAAAGCAAAAAAGAGCTGCAGGAACAACTGAATCAGTGGAATGAGTTCGTTCAAGAATATGATGACGACAAGTCAAGAAATGATGAAGAAGTCTCTGAACTTGAAAGAAAGCGCGCCTCAATGAAAGCGTTGATTGAAAAGGAAGACGATGATCTGAGAAATGAAATCAAGAACCTTCAGGATTATGAAAGGGAAATCGAGTCAATTTGTTTAAAGAAGGGGATTGCCGTCAGAAGGCTTTACGATTTGTTGGGAGAAAAGAATCGGATTGCTGAGATTGAGCGTGAAATCAGCGATTTTCAGAAAAAAGAGGCGACTGTTTCGGGCGAATATGCTGCAAGGAAAAAGAAAATTGACGGGAAGATCCGGCCGGAAATCGAAGAAATGAAACAGATGCAGCGTGATGAACAGAAACGACATGAACGCGCAAAAGAACTTTTGCAACATGCAGACAATCAGCTGAGAAAAAACAGGGAGTGTCGCAAAAAGGCCAAAAAAGTCTGGAAGAACTGCAGGAAAAAACTGGCGCTTGCCGAGAGAAAGCAGTCTTTGTATAATGTTCTTCATGGTCAAAAGGGGATTGCTCCGGGATTTTCACGCTTTGTTCTGGCGAACTATCTCAGAAACGTAATCGAAGTGGCAAACGTTCATCTTGATAAGTTGACAGATGGCAGATATAATCTGATCTTGGATGACGAGGCTAAGGCAAACGTCAAGAATATGGGGCTGGAACTTGACATCTATGACGATAATGCCGGCGTTAACCGCCCCGTTCACACGCTGTCCGGGGGCGAACGCTTTATTTTCTCTCTTTCTCTTGCATTGGCACTGGGAGAAATCATTCAGGAAAGAAACGGCGGCATCAGCATTGAGGCCATGTTTATCGACGAAGGGTTCGGAACGCTTGACGGAGAAACGCTGCAAACGGTTCTTGACGCTTTGCAGTCTTTGGAAAACAACGATCGAATGATTGGCATTATCAGTCACGTCGACAAGTTTAAAGAGCAGATTCCTGCTCAGATTCGGGTAACGTCAAGGGATGGCATCAGCACGATTGATTATCAGACCGAATTCTAAAAAGTTCGAAGGCAGGTTTTTGTAAAATGCAATATAAGACACATCTGGCGGTATCATTGGCAGTCGGAATTCCCTTGATGTCTTGTACAGGCGACCTTAATTTTCCGAATGCGCTGGCCTTTTGCGCAGGTGCGCTTTTGCCCGACATAGATCATCCGGGTTCTTATATGGGAAAGAAAAACAAGTTTCTCAGCAAGTTGACCAATAAGACGCTGGGACACCGCGGCGGAACGCATTCACTTCTTTTCGCAGCGTTGGTCTATGCATTCTTTGTATGGATCAGAAATCTTTATTTCACTCAGGCAGCCTGCTTTGTCCCTTTTTGGATTTTATGCGGATATCTGCTGCATTTGACAGAGGACAGTTTCTCAAAGGAAGGAGTCAATTGGTTTTGGCCATTGACAAAACATAAAGCTAAATCAGGCGGTCGGTTTGCGTACTATAGTACAGGAAAGCTGAGTGAGTTTTTGATTTTTCTGGCAGCGGGATGCATTGTTCTGCTGGAATTAAAGCTGGCATATGACGGTAGTCTGAAAAGTTTGACTCCCGGTAGAACAGGTGAATTCTTAAGGTATTCGATCGAATTTCTTAAACGCGTTCTATGTCTCAAGACATGAAGTTTCCTGTGGACTTTTAGAACCGTTTGAGCAATAATATTAACATAGAAATGACCTTAACTTTACTAATTAGGATATGGGAATACCGGTGTTGACGGTATTAAATAAATCAGGAAGGGAAAAGCTATATTTCTTTCTCGAACATAATCGTTTAATGCATGTGATTATGTTTGCTCACATTTTATATAGCAGAGGGGAAAATCCATGTTGAGAGATTCTGAGATATTAGTTGCTGCTGCACAGAAACTGAAGGACTATGAAATCAAGTCGACGCCTCAAAGACAGGTGATTTTGGCTTATTTGATGAAATCAAAGGAGCATCCTTCAATTGAGACAATCTATAAGTATCTCAAGAAGAACGATTTTAACGTCAGTTTGGCAACCGTCTATAATACTTTGCAATTATTTGAGCAGAAGAAACTTGTGATTGAGGTTGCGGTTGACCAGACTGGTCATATGAGGTATGACTATTTTGACAATCCGCACTATCACATGATTTGCGTGAATTGCGGCAAAATTGAAGACGTTTTTGATGATGCGTATCGCCAATTTGAGAAAACTGCTGCCTCAGATACAGGATATAAGGTTTTTGGCAGCCAATATGAAGTTCTGGGTCTTTGCCCTGCGTGTCAGCGCAAGGAAGACAGAAAAGTAAAATAGGCAAGGCAATTGATGAATCAAGGTTAATATGCTACAATTGGAACGTTAATGCTTAATCAATTAACAACAAACATTGAAGCGACGAAGTAGATCGTCAGGTCACTGGCCAAGAGAACTGATGGTGCTGAAAATCAGCGCAAACTTGATGATTGAATTACATTGTGGAGTTTGAACGGTTCATCTCGATATCGATGACTGGAGTTGATCGCCGTTTTTTGTAAAGTACGGTGATAATCTGGGTGGTAACGCGGAAAATTTTCGTCCCTGATGTCTGACGGCATCAGGGATTTTTATTTTAGGAGGAATTTCGATGACGAACATAATCGATGAATTGAAATGGCGCGGGGCTGTTAATCAAGTTTCTGACGAAGAGAACTTGAGCAAACTATTGGATGAAAAGTCTGTCGGAGTTTATTGCGGAACGGATCCGACAGGCGACAGTCTGCACGTTGGGCATTTGATTCCGTTCATGATGCTCAAGAGGTTTCAGTTGGCAGGCCACCGTGCATTTATCCTGATTGGCGGGGGAACAGGTTCAATTGGTGATCCGTCCGGAAGATCAACGGAACGGACATTGCAGACGATGGAACAGGTTCATCACAACGAGGAAGCCTTGACTTCACAAATGAAGAAGCTTTTTGGCAAGGACAATATCACGATCGTCAACAACTACGATTGGCTTTCAAAGATCAGTCTGCTTGACTTCCTGCGCGATTATGGCAAGTTGTTCAACATTAATACGATGTTGAACAAGGAAGTCGTTGCAAGTCGTCTTGAGGTCGGAATTTCATTCACTGAATTTACCTATCAGATTCTTCAAGCTGTTGATTTCCATCATCTGCTGATGGAAAATGACGTTCAGCTTCAAATCGGCGGTGCCGATCAATGGGGCAACATCACGGCCGGAATCGATTTGATTCACAAGATGGAAGGGTCGGATACGCAGGCATTCGCATTGACGATTCCGCTGATGCTGAAAGCAGACGGAACAAAATTCGGTAAATCTGCCGGCGGCGCGGTCTGGCTTGATCCTGAAAAGACTACGCCTTATGAATTTTATCAATTCTGGCTTAACCAGGATGATCGAGATGTCGTCAAGTATCTCAAGTACTTCACGTTCCTTGGAAAGGAAGAAATCGAAGAACTTGCCAAAAAAGTTGAAACGGAACCTGAAAAGCGAGAAGCACAGCGTCGTCTTGCTGAAGAAGTTACCGAATTCGTTCATGGCAAGGAAGCTGTTCGCCAGGCTGAGCATATTTCCAAAGCTTTGTTCTCCGGTGAAGTCAAAGATTTGACCGCGGCTGAAATTGAGCAAGGATTTAAGAACATGCCGACTGTTGCGGTCAACAAGGAGCCGGAAAACATTGTCGAATGGCTGGTTGCGAGCGGCATTGAAAAATCAAAGCGTCAGGCTCGTGAAGATGTAACTAATGGTGCCATTTACATTAATGGTGATCGAATCAGGGATCTTGAATTCATGATTGATCCAAGCAAGCAGTTCGACGGCAGGTTCGTGATTGCGCGTCGCGGCAAGAAACGTTATTTCCTTGGACGCGTAACTGATTAGTATTTTTTAGAGTCGGGATTTAACCGGCTCTTTTTTTGTTGAAAAATAAAACAGCAAAAGAATGCGAAAATTCTAAAGAAAAAAATTATTTCGTGTTATGCTGACTTGGAATAACGTCAGAGATGTAAAACAGGAGCGCTTTTAATGTAAAAACGAACTATTATAATGATGAATGATTTTTGATTCGCTTTTTGAAGTGTGACGGATTGCCGATGTAAACAGAAGGCTAAAAAAGGTGTTGACGATTAATAACAATCAGAGTATAGTAATTTATGTTGTTACGGCGCAGGTCGTTAACAAGTTCTAAAAAACTTATTTCAAAATTATTCTTGACATCATCGAATGGCTTTGATAAAATAATTAAGTCGCTTGCAAGAGTAAGCAATGAATGTAGATCTTTGAAAACTGAACAAAGTTTCGATAAGCAAATGTGCAGGGTTTCCTGTT
>NZ_DAIUCE010000015.1:0-21876 GCF_036846325.1 Ligilactobacillus sp.
GTGGCAGCTGCGCAGAGGACACTTGAAATCCGCTTCTGAAAAAAAGCTTCTTTCATCTTTCGATTGTGTAGCCCCTGCCGCTGACCGAATGAACGTCATTGACGAAGATGAATGCAGTCGGATCCTCATCGACTGCAACCCGTTTGACGTCGGCAATCCGGTCATATCTGGTCACAATCAGGATGACCTTCATTTCATCACCGTGGTAGCCTGACTCGGCATCAAGCAGCGTCAGGCCGACGTCGACCTCATCATAGATGCGCTGCTTGATTTTTTCATGACGCTTTGACATGATCATGATTTCGCACTGCGACCTGCCGTAGGAGAGAACCCTGTTGACGGCAAGGGAGCAGACCATGATGACGATCAGACCGTAGACGTTCTTCATGAACGGGTTTCTGACAGCCTGTGCCAGAAGAACCGAACAGTCACACATATTCATGACGACAGCTACCGGGATTCCGAAGTGCCTGTTGAAGATGACGCCTAAAATGTCGAAACCTCCGTTCGAGCCGTCTCCTCTAAGCACCAGCCCGCTTCCGATTCCAAGCAGAAGCCCGCCGATGACCGCACTTGAAAGCGGATCGCTCTTCAGCGGTGCAAGGAACGTGCAGCGCTGGCAGATGTCAAGTCCAATCGGAAATGTCACGCTGACGAGCAGGGTTTTCAGCACGAACTCCCTGCTGATGAATATGTATCCCAGGACAAACAGGGCCATGTTGCAGCAAAATACCAGAACGGAAAGCGGCAGCGGAATCAGTTTTTCAATGATGACGGAAAGCCCGGTCACGCCGCCGACCGCAAATCCCTGCGGCAAAATGATCATCCCGAAGGCGACGTCAGTCAAGATGACACCGCTTGCAATCTTGATCAGAGACATGAATTTTTTGTTCATTGATAACACCTTCCTTCAGTTTTAGATTATAATGGACAACGTGAATGATTTTCTGTAGCCAATGCTACAAATGGAGGCGGCAGTCATGAAAGTTTCGGTTCCGGAAGAGTATTTTCCGTTGTTTGAGTCAATAGGAAGAAGAATGAGGGTCAGAGCAGGAGAATTCGTCTTCTGCGAAAGTGACGAGGCAAATGACATCTATCTTGTCATCGAAGGCCGGGTCCAGGTTTACCTTGGATCTGAAGACGGACGCCAGACGACGCTTGAAGTGCTGAAAAGCGGGCGGATCTTCGGGGATGCATCCTTTCTCGAGCATTCCGTTCGCCGGGCAAACATCGTGGCGGTGGTGGACACTGAACTGATTTCATGCCGCATGGATGACCTGATCCCTGTTCTTTCGGAAAATGCAGGTCTGATGATCATCATGATGCAGCATCTGACTTCAACCTGCAATTATCTCACGCACACAATCAACCGCCTGGTCAGCCTTACGGGGGAGCAGAAGGTGGCGGACTTTTTGCTGTCGGAAACGGACGAAAAGACGTCATCGATTCCATATACGCACGGGGATGTGGCTGAATGCCTTGCCATGCACCGGGTGACGGTGTCAAGGATTATGGAGAAGCTGAAGAATGAAGGCGCGGTTGATTACAGCCGTGGAATGATTCGGGTGCTTGACAGAAAAGGACTTGAGGAAATCATGAAATGAAGCTTCATAGTTATTTTGCGGTCTGTTTTTTTGCTGATAACATGGATAATTACCTGATAAAACAGCGCTATTTTCAAAGGAACGTAGCGATTTTTTTACAGACATTTTTTTAAAAACAATAACATAATCACTTAAATTATTTTTCTAATGTCCGATAATATTATGTTGTTGATATTTATAAATCAGAAAGGATTTGTATTATTATGGGTAGCTCAAAGAGACAAAAATCAATCGGACATTACATAATGTATATATTGCTTGGTGTCGGTATCATTCCGCTGATTGCAATGGTTATTGCAATCTACAATACGACCTCCGACCTGTTGATGGCGAGAAATGATTCCTCCAAGCAAAGTGCTGTCAATGTTGTTCAGGTGGAAAGGGAAAAACTTCAGAAGCAGACGAATTTTGTCCTGAAGAAGCTGGTTAATTATCCTGAAATTGCCGGTGGCAGGTATGATGAAAAGGTCATCAAGTCCCAGCTTCAGCGTGCAAAGGATTCATGCACGTACATCCAGACTGCGATTGTCGGTTATGATGATGACAAATATGTCAGCACAATTGCCGAGCCGGCAGACTACAAGGTCACAGCAAGGCCATGGTATACAAAGGCTGTTGCAAGTGAAGGCCAGATTGTCTTCACCAATCCGTACAAGAGCGCTGCCACAGGCAAGTATCTTGTAACGGCTTCCTATGCGGCAAGGACACGTCAGGGCAAGAGATACGTTGTCAGTGTCGATGTTGATTACTCCAGTATTGAAAAGACTCTTTCCAAGCTCAAGATTGGCAACACGGGCCGTGTGACGCTTGTTTCAAGAACAGGTATCGTTCTTGCTTCGCAGGGTGATGGGGCAAGCGGCTACAAGGAAGGTACGAATCTCAATGACAACAAGGTGTTCAAGGCCATCAAGAATGCCGGTCCGCGCAAGGGAACGGTTCACATTGACGGAACGTCCAAGGTGACTGACGTCTACTACGACAAGGGTGCTGTCGGAAGTGGCTCGTGGTCATTCGCTTCAGTCAAGAAGGACGACCTCAAGAAGGAACATGCTTCCATGATTGAGCACGCACTGATTGTTGCCGTCATTGTTGCAGTTCTGATTGTCATCTTCACGATCATGACTGTAAATGCCCTGAAGGCAATCGCAAACATTCTGATGGAATACATGGAAAAGGCCGGTTCTGGTCACTTCAAGAAGGTTCCGGAGAAATTCGAGAAGGCAAGTTCAATTGGTGCAAGGTTCGGCCAGAAACTGGTTGCTCCGTCTAAGAACGGGACTGAATTCAGCCGCATCGCCAATGCCTTCAATGAAATGGTCGAGCATATTGGCGAACTTCTTGAAAGCGTGAAGTCTCAGTCGGATAATGTTGCTGAAAAGTCTGACTCACTGCTTGAACTCTCGAAGCAGACGAACAAGGCCACTGAAGAAGTTGCCCAGACCATCACGGGCATTGCCGAAGTCACAAGTTCACAGGCACAGGAAACACAGGAAAGCGTATCTAAGCTCGAAGACCTGTCCAAGGTCATTGACAAACTGCATGACAGTGTCAATGTGATGAACAATGAATCTGATGAATCGGCCAAGATCAATCAGGAAAACATGGACACGATGGACAAGGTCAACAGCAACTGGGCAAGCGAGCTCGAAAACATGAAGGCCCTGTCACAGAGCGTTCAGACCATGAATGAAGACATTCAGGACATCACGAAGATCATCAACGTCATCAACGAGATTTCCCGTCAGACGAACCTTTTGGCATTGAATGCCTCCATTGAGGCGGCAAGTGCCGGAGAAGCCGGCAAGGGATTCTCCGTTGTTGCGGCTGAAATCAGAAAGCTTGCCGAACAAAGCGCTTCTTCAACGAAGGAAATTGAAGGCATCATCGACAACATCAAGCAGCAGTCAACGGAAATGGTCAACAAGACGAACAGCTCCGTTGAAGGCGGTCAGAAACAGTCCAAGCTGATCCAGGATGCAATCAGGTCAAGCATGGAAGTCTTCAAGCGCAACAAGGGCATGGCCGAAAAGGTTTCCGATGTTGCTGAGGTTTCGGACAGCATTGAAGAAGTTCAGGGAAAGGTTCTGGAAGGGCTCGAGAGCATTTCCGCCTCAACTCAGGAAAATGCCGCAGGTACCGAGGAAGTTTCCGCAAACTCCGAGGAAGTTTTGGCAACGATGGACGAATTCACACAGCATGTTTCAGATTTGCGTGACATTTCAAGTCATCTGAAGTCAGAAACTGACAAGCTCAAAGTTGAAAGATAGTCAATTATATTGAAAAAGAGGCCGGGTGAAATCCCGGTCTCTTTTTTATGAAGGCGACCTGACTTACCTTGTCCAGCGTTTCTTCAATTCTGCTGAAAAGTTTTTTGATTTAAGGATTGTTTAACAATTGATATGGCATAATCTAGTCATCGGATAAGGAAAAAGGAAGTGTGAAAATGTATCGCAATATTTTGAAGAAGGATCTGCAAAACAAGAAGACGATGAATGCCATCCTGTTGATCTTTATCATTCTGGCGGCAATGTTCATGTCAAGCAGCATCAACAACATCGTGTCAATTTCAAACGGAATCGAGAATTATTTCGACAAGGCAGAAGTCGGGAACTACCTGCTGCTGTCAAGAAGAGATGATGAAAAAAAGTTTGAAGACGGTTTTTCCAAGATGAGTGACGTAAGGAAAATGCGTATTGAAAGGCAAGTCAAATTCGGAAACAGTAATCTCATTAAAAACGGACACAGGCTCGATCTGGATAATGAAGGATACATCATTTCCGTCGACGGAGCAAGAATCAATTATTTTGACGATGACAATGAGAAGATCAAGTCGGTTAAACCGGGTGAGATTTACGCAAGCTACCCTTTTATTGACAACTATCATCTTAAGGCCGGTCAGGAAGTTGAAATCAGATTCGGGAAAAGCGTGCGCAAGTTAAAGATCAAGGGCGGATTCAAGGATGCAATTTTCGGATCATACATGGCCGGCAACCCGAAGATACTGGTCAATCAAAAAGACTATTCGTTCTTTAAAAATACAGGGAATGCGCAGGAAATCAGTGTTTTCTATCTTGACGTTTCCGATTCCGACAGTTTTGAAAACAAGCTTTCCGACTTGCCGCAGCCGATTTTCTCCTGCGACAGACAGATGCTGAAAATGACGCATTTCATCGATATGCTTGTTTCCGGCATCCTGTTTTTAATGAGCATCTGTCTGATCTTGATTTCGCTGGTCGTCTTAAAATTCACGATTTCGTTTACCCTGTCAGAGGAACTGCGCGAAATCGGAGTCATGAAAGCCGTCGGAATCGGCAATTTGAGAATCAAGGGACTGTATTTGACAAAATACTTTGCAATTGCCGCAGCAGGCTCATTTATAGGTTTCTTTACGGGGATACCGGTCGGTGACTACCTTTTGAAATCTGTCTCCAGGTCAATCGTTCTTTCGAGTCAGGGAAGCCTTTTGATCAACGTTTTAAGCTCAGTTCTCGTCATGGCAGTCGTCATGCTCTTTTGTTTCGGATGCACTGCAAAAATCAGGAAGGTTACGCCGATGGAAGCCATCAGGGAAGGCCAGAGCGGCGAACGTTACAGGCAAAAGGGGTGCCTGGAATTGAGCAGGTCTCCGCTGAAAACAAATTTTGCGATTGCCCTGAACGATGTTTTAAGCAATCCTCTGCGATATCTGACAATCGGACTGGTCTTTGTCATCAGCCTGGCAATGGTCCTGTCCCTGTCGACGATGACGTCGACGATAACCAGCGAAAAAATGCTTCCGACAGTCGGAATCGATATCAGCGATGCCTATATCGACACTGCAAAGCTTAAGGAAGAATCCGGAACGGGGTACGTTAAGCAGGGCGTAAGAGAAATTGAAGAAAAACTCAATGATGCAGGGATGCCGGCCAGGGTCGATCTGAAAATTTCCTACAATTATCTGATTGAGCACGGCAGGAGAATGCAAATGGTTCAGTGTCAGAAGGCAATCGCTAAAAATAATTCTGATGACTGCCAGTATGTCAAGGGCGATGCCCCCAAAAGCGCTTATGAAGTTGCAATCACGGACGTCGTTGCCAAAAAGCTCAATGCGAAAATCGGTGACAGGATAATAATCAACCGTCCCGAAGGCAGAAGAAGATTCCTTGTGACGGGGATTTTTGAAAGCATGAACAATCTCGGTGGAACAATCCGCCTGTATGATGGTCTGGATACTGAAAAGTCGATTGTCTCAGGGGCGTTGGCATATCAGATCAACTTTGATGATCATCCGACGCAGGCTGTGATTCAAAAAAGGGTCGGGAAAATGAAGAAGATTTTTAAAACCAAAAAAGTCATGACCGCCTCTGAATATTCAACCAAGGTCACTGGTGCTTCTGACATTGTCAATGGTTTGAAGAATGCAATGCTGCTTGTCGCCTTGATTTCGATCGGACTCGTGTCCCTTCTGGTCGAGCGCTCCTTTATCATCAAGGAAACAAGCGAACTGGCATTGCTTAAGGCAATCGGGTTCAGGAACCGGACTTTGACCGGCATTCATACGCTGCGCTTCGTGATTGTCGGACTGATTTCGTCTGTTGTTGCGATCCTGGTTTCTCCGGTATTTACAAACGTTTTTGGTTCAGCCGTCTTCTCCAACCTGGGCTTGAAGCACGTCAGCTATGTCAGCGATCCGCTCAGAAACTGGCTGATCTATCCCGCAGTCGTCATGTTGACGATGTTCTCATGCATTTTTGCAACAGCGCAGATTATCAGAAGAATCAAGGCAAGTCAGGTTTCAAACATTGATTAGGAGGAAAAACTATGGTAAAGGTTCTGGAAGCGGAAAATCTCTGCAAAACCTACGTGATTAACAAATATCAAAACAATGTGCTTCGCAACGTCAGCTTTTCAATTGAAGAAGGTGAGATGGTTGCCATTATGGGACCATCCGGCTCGGGTAAATCCACGCTTCTTTATTCGGTGTCGGGAATGGACCGTCCGACTGCCGGAAAATGCATGTTCATGGGCAGGGAAATTTCAAAGATGAATGAAAGGGAACTTGCGGATTTACGCCTGAACGAGATGGGATTCATCTTTCAGCAAATGTACATGCTGAAGAATCTGACCGTTCAGGACAACATTCTGCTGCCTGCGCTTGAATCAAGAAAGAACAAGGCAACAAGAAAAGAGAAGCTTGAGTATTCGCGGGAGCTCATGCGAAAGCTTGAAATCATCGGCATTGCCCGCAATGACATCAATGAAGTCTCGGGAGGACAGCTTCAGCGTGCATGCATCTGCCGGAGCATGATCAACCATCCGAAGATGATTTTTGCGGATGAGCCTACGGGGGCTTTGAACCGCACTTCGTCTGACGAAGTGATGGATCAGCTTGCGAAGCTGAACCGGGAAGGGACGACAATCATGATGGTTACTCACGATGCCAAGGTCGCCTGCAAGTGTTCAAGGGTCTTGTACATCGTTGACGGCAACATCAAGGGTGAATTCAACCTTGGAACGTACATCAACAAGGCAGATCTTGAAAAGAGAGAACGAACGCTCAGCAACTGGCTGATGGAACTGGGATGGTAAACGGGGATTTGTATGTACATTGAGATGAATCAATCAACCTCTTTGTTGGCAAAGGTTGCATTTAGCAAGCAACGTAAATACATTTTAGTTGACTGGTTAACGGTTAACGAATATAATATTTCTAACAAGGTAAGGTTGAGGAAAAGACATGGATATACTGATTGTTGAGGATAATAATGAAATTGCCGAAGTCTTGCGCGACTTTCTTCTGGCTGAACATTTTGAGGTGGAAATTGCCGGAAGCGGAGAGCAGGCGTTGAAGTTATTTGAAGAAAAAGGCGCAAAGCTCGTGATTTTAGACATCATGCTTCCGGGAATGGACGGCCTTTCCGTCTGCCGGCGTCTGCGGATGCGGGAGGATACGCCGATTCTGATGCTCAGTGCGCGCATAAAAAAGGAAGACAAGCTGAACGGACTGCTTGCCGGGGCTGATGATTATATCGAAAAGCCCTATGACATCGATCTGCTGATGGCCAAGGTCAAGGGAATCTTCAGACGACGCTACAGCAGCGAGCGCATCGTGGTTGGCAATGTCATGATTGACAAGATTCAGGAAAGAGCATATCGAAGCGGAAGGGAACTTGATCTGACAAACAAGGAATTTGCGCTTCTGCTTTATCTTTGCGAAAATCGTGGACAGGTTATCTCGAAAGAAACATTGTTTGCCCATGTCTGGGGATCTGACAGCTTTTCTGAATTGCAGACGCTGACAGTTCATATTAAGTGGCTGCGGGAAAAAATCGAAGACGACCCCAAGAATCCGAAACGAATCAGGACGGTTTGGGGGAAGGGATATCGATATGAGGCATAGTCATGAAAAATTATAACCGCCTGATGATTGCGGTGCTTTTGATCCTGGCGTTTGGTTTCTTTGAAATGAACCGTGCATTTTACAGTGAGAAGGAAGAAACTGAAAGGATGCATGTCGTTCAGATTGAACGACTTTCGCAAAGCATCAGACAGTCAAGAAACTATTCGCTGAAAGATTATCCGCTGATTAGAAAAGTGGTTTCGACCAAACATCCTTCTAATGAATTTTTGCAATCTGACGACTATGATTCGGCCGTCCGAAAGATAAACGGCCGTTTTTACCGGTTTGATTACGTTTCGTCAAGTGATGAACTGAATTTCAGATACGTTGAGGCAATTTACGCTGCGGTTTTCATGGTGATTGCCGGAGTCCTGCTCTTTGTCAGATTAAGAGTCATCAAGCCGGCCGAAATTTTGTCAAACGTTTCTGAAGAAATTGCCAGGGGAAATCTGACCATGCCAATCAAGGAGCAGAAATGGAGCTTTTTCGGCAGGACGGCATGGGGGATTGATGTTTTGAGAGCAGAGCTTGAGCAGCAGAAAAAGGATAATCTCGAGTTTGAAAAAGAGCACAAGACGATGATCCTTTCGATTTCTCATGACATCAAAACACCGCTTGCAAGCATTAAACTGTATGCTCAGGCATTGACCCACGGGCTGTATCGGGATCAACGGAAGGTAGAAGAGGTTTATCGGAAGATTGATGACAATGCCAGCGAGATTGAAGGAAAGCTTGCGGAGATCATCAGTGCCTCAAGGGACAATTTTCTAAAACTTGACGTTAAGGAAGGGGAATTCTACTGTTCAGGACTGATTGGTGAAATCAGAAGATATTACGAAGACAAGATGGAAATCGAACAGACCGAATTTGAGATTGGGTCTTATGCTGACTGTCTTTTGCACGGAGATCTTGACCGGGCAGTCGAAGTCCTGCAGAACGTGCTTGAAAATGCAATTAAGTATGGAAACGGCAGGTATGTCAAAATAAGCTTTGAGGAAGAAGAGGATTGCATGCTGATTACGGTTGCAAACAGCGGCTGCAGTCTTTCCGAAGAAGAAATCGCCAATGTTTTTGAAAGCTTCTGGCGGGGAGCAAATTCTGAAAACATCAGGGGAAGCGGGTTAGGACTTTATATTTGTCAGCAACTGATGCAAATGATGGATGGTGCGGTTTTTGCGCAGAGACGAGAAGATGAGATGCGGGTCACTGCAGTTTTCAGAAAAGTCTGAGAACTTAAATAATTTTTGAGCAGGCGTTCCCTGACAGAAGGGGAGCGCTTGTTTTTTTGCAGGTATCAAGGTCAATGCAAGGCACAATAGATAGTTACTTTAACTAAGGACATAAACCAGAAGCCTTTTCATGCCCTGACTTGAGGAATAATATATTCTTACTTTAACTAATAAACAAGACAACTAAACACCAACAGAGGAGGTCATTCCTATTAAAAAAGCCAGACCCTTCGATCCGACTTACAAGTATTTATTTCATGAACTTCGTTGGCTTTTTCTCATAGGTAAATCCTTCTCCAAGAACTTCATTGACATCGATGATTGAGATGAATGCACTGCTGTCGATGTTTTCGACAATCCGTTTGGCAATTGTCAGTTCAGTCGAACTGATGACGCTGTAAACTGCCTTCTTTTCCTGCCCCGAATATCCGCCCTCAGCCTTGAAGAAACTGACTCCGCGATCAAGCTGACGCATGAGTTCATTTGCGATTTCATCGTTTTTTGAAGAGATGATGATCAAACCGCGGGCAGAGTAGGAACCTTCCTGAATGAAGTCAACAATCTTTGAAAAGACGTATGAAGCAAGCAGCGTATACATCATTTGTCTGAGATTGAGATAGGAAAGAGAAAGCGTCAGGACCAAAACGTCAAGTGACAGCAAGGTCTTGCCCATCGAAATTCCCTTCTGCTTTTCGAGAATTCTTGCAACGACGTCGGTTCCACCGGTGGTTCCGCCGAACCGGTAAATCAAACCGGAACCAAGGCCCCCGAAGAAGCCGGCTAAAATCCCCGCAAGAAACATGTCGTGCTGGACGGAAAGATTGACGGGCAGGGAAACACGCTGCCACAGCCAGATGAAAAACGACAGGCCAAGCGTTCCGTAGACGGTATACAGCAGGGATTTTTTCCCAAGGTACCTGTAACCGATCAAAATCAACGGCACGTTGATCAGAACCGTCGTATATGCCGGATCAATATGCAGCCAGTAGCGAATGATCAGCGTCACGCCGGTAACTCCGCCTTCTGCCAGATTATTGGCGATATTGACGTTTACCAGTCCGTATCCGTAAAATGCGCACCCCAATGCAATCATCAGGAAATCCAGGACATGAATTTTATCCTTATTCACAATCATACCTCCATATTATGACGAACTTAACATCTTCATCATATCACGTCAGGGGAGAATTTGCTGAATATGAGCGAAAACTTATTATCTAATATGAAATCTTATTTCAAGCTCAGCTTAATTGTGCCCTTTCGCTTTTGTCGACGACCATCTTCAGGACATACGCCAGGATTGCAGAGAGTATTCTGGCAAAAACGCTGCTCCACCAGACCATGATCTGTCCGCCGAACAGAGGGGGCAGAATCAGCATCAAAATCAGCATCAAAACAGGTTCGATGAACGTCAGGACATATGAAAATGCAGTCTTTTCGGTCGCATAAAAGCTCGCAGTGGCAATGCGGCTGATTGAAACAAACGGAACGGAAACCAGAAAGACCGGAATGATCCTTCCAATCTCTGCATTTACCGAAGCGGACGTTCCGAACAAGTCACCGATGGCACCTTTTGCATAAAACGTAGCAAAACATCCGAGCAAAGCGAGAATCAGCGCAAAGACATATGCCATATCGCGCGTAATTTTCAGCTTATGCAGGTCTTTAGCGCCATAATAGCGGCTCATCAGCGGCTGACTGCCATCTCCGACTCCTTGTAGTACCAGGTAGATGACGCAGATGACGTAGGAAATGCATGCATACGTCGCAACGGCCCTGTCGCCTCCGTACTTGATCGAAAACCAATTGATGATGACCAGGGAAATATTGGGAGCAAGCGACATTCCGAACGGAGCAATCCCGACCTTGATCACGGGTCCGCTGATTTTCTGGATGACTTTCAGCGGGATTTTCAGACTGATGCTGCTTTTCTTCAGCAGATAGACCAATGCAAGTAAAAACGTCAGTCCTTCGCCTAAAATCGTTGCCAGACCGGCCCCCGTCATGCCAAGGTCCAAGACCCAGACCAGAAGCCAGTCAAGGACGATGTTCGTGACAAACCCGCTGATCATGGCCACCATGGAGAAGAAGGCTCCACCGTAGTTTCTGATCATCGGAATCAGACCGGTACTGCCGATTTGCAAAAAGGCTCCGAGCGCAATCACGCGGATATAAACTGTCCCCATTTCAAGCAGGGTTCCCTTTGCACCGAGCAGACTGACGAAAAATTCAGGGAAGAGTCCTGCTGAAAGGGTGATGATGATGCTTGAAAAAATCAGGAGCCAAAGCGTTCCGTTGACAAAATTCATTGCCTTTTCCGGCCTGCCCTGAGCCGAACTGATTGAATACTGAACGGCTCCGCCCATTCCAATTCCGGTTCCGACGGCTAAAATGACGGCCGTGATCGGATAGGCAACGTTGATTGCGGAAAGGCCAATGTCGCCCATTGTATTTCCAACGAAAAATCCGTCAACGATTGCATAGACTCCGGAAAGGGCAAATGAGAGCACGGAAGGGATGACGTATTTCATAAAAGTTCTCAAGTCAGACATTTTTACACCTCGTTTAAGTTACGTTCGAACAGGACGTTGAACAGATCAAGAGTCTCAACGGCTGAAGCAATGCGGTCGGATCCGATCTGATGACAGATCTGCCTTTCTGCGTCAAGAAGAGGTCCGATTTTCTCCAGTGCATAGTCCCGTCCCGCATCCGTCAGGGAGATGACGCGTGAGCGCTTGTCCGTCTTCGATGGCGTCATTTCAATCAGACCGTGCTTTTCCAAATCATGCACGACGGTGTTGACAGTCTGCTTGACGATGCCGCAATGTTCTGCAATTTCCTTTTGAGAACTGCATTTGAAGGCATAAAGACCATAAAGCACCATCATTTCAGGATAGCCCATTCCATTTTTAGCGGCCCATCTGGAATAAAGCATGTTACTTTTGAACCAGGTCAGATCGATGCTCATGTTAAGTGAGTAATCCGGCATAAATAATTCCTCCATCATTTGAATCGATATATCAGTATACTATACTAGTATGTTATCGGACTAAAATCAAGTTCTTTCGGAACGCGGTAAAGTTTGATTGCGAATAAGCAGGAAAATGTGTAAAATTATAGTGATACAGGCGATTTCCTGAAGGGAATTCAAAGAATACTGTTACAAAAAGGAATGATATAAATGGTTAAAGTATTAGTAGCCGGTTTCAAGGGACGCATGGGGAATACGACCGTTCAAATGGTTCTCGAACATGATGGTTTTGATCTGGTAGGCGTTTTTGATCCATGTGCCAGGGAAAAGAACCTCAATGAAAATGCAGAATATAAGGATACGGACGTGCCGGTTTATGTTTCGCGCGATGAAATCAAAACGGATGCTGAGGTCTGGATTGACTTCACTGCACCAAGTGCCGTTTTTGAAAATGCGAAATTTGCCTTGGAAAACCACATCAGTCCGGTAATCGGAACGACGGGAATGAGCGATGATCAAGTTGCCGAACTTCAGGCGCTTGCAAAGAAAGAACATGTTGGCGGACTCATTGCACCGAACTTCGGCATCTCGGCCGTCCTGCTGATGCAGTTCGCAAAGAAGGCAGCCGAATATCTGCCGGACGTCGAAATCATCGAGATGCATCATGACAACAAGCTGGACGCTCCGTCCGGCACGGCCATCAATACCGCCAAAATGATTGCTGAAGTCCGCAAGGCACACAAACAGGGCAACCCGGATGAAAAGGAAACCATGGCAGGCGCTCGCGGCGCTGATTACGAAGGCATGCGCATCCATGCCGTTCGTCTGCCGGGATACGTTGCTCATGAGCAGGTTCTCTTCGGTGGGAAAGGCGAGGCCCTGACGATTCGTCAGGATTCGTTTGACCGGATTTCATTCATGTCGGGCGTTGCCGTAGCAACTGAAAAGATCCGCAACTATGATGAATTGATGATTGGATTGGAAAATCTCTTATGATTGTAAGGAAACTTCCGCAAGAATTTCTTGATGCCAGACCGGTTATTGAAACAATCAGGCAGGCCGGATTTGAAGCTTATTTTGTCGGCGGAAGCGTCCGTGACACGCTGCTCGGGATTCCGATTCATGACGTTGACATTGCCACGAGCGCATACCCTCAGGAAATCAAGAGTATTTTCAAAAAGACCGTTGATACCGGTATTCAGCACGGAACGGTGATGGTTCTGGATCATGGCGAGGGTTATGAGGTTACGACCTTCAGAACCGAATCGACCTATCAGGATTTCAGACGTCCCGATCATGTGACGTTTGTCCGTTCGCTTGAGGAAGATCTGAAAAGACGGGACTTGACAATCAACGCACTTGCGATGGATGAAACGGGCAGAATCGTTGACATGTTTGACGGATTGAACGACTTGCAAGACAGACGTTTGAAGGCTGTCGGTGATGCGCATGAGCGATTCCACGAAGATGCCTTGAGAATGATGCGCACGATTCGTTTCGCAAGTCAGCTTGATTTTAAAATTGAAGAGAAGACATTGCGGGCTATTGGAGAAAATGCGGCTTTGCTCGAAAAAATCGCCGTTGAGCGCATTCATGTCGAATGGATCAAGCTGCTTACGGGCAAAAATCCCGGCCGCGGACTGAGCGCATTCTATGAGACGAAATTGTATCAGCATTGTCCGATGTTTGCAGAATACGGCGAAACGTTTAACAGACTTTCAAGAAGGAAGCTGGAAATTAAAGATGAAATCGAAGCCTGGACGCTGCTTTCATACTGTCTGAAGATGGATGGAAAAGATTCGGCAAAGCTTTTGCGGGCATGGAAGTCGTCAAACGAGACGATTGCTCAAACTGCCAAAGCGGTTGCAGCATTGGAAAGCATTGCAGCCCGAAGCGTTACGCGTCTTACATTGTATAACGCTGGAGAAGCAGGTCTGAAAACTGCTTTGGCAGCTGCAAGGCAATTGGAAATCACCGTTGATGAAGACAAGTTGATTAATGACTACCGTACTCTTCCAATCAAGTCGAAAAAAGACCTTAAGGTAAACGGCGGGGACTTGATTAAGGAAGCAGGAATCAAGCCGGGACCGAAGATGGGAGAAATCCTTGATTACCTTGAGGAAGAGGTTTTGTTCGGACGAGTCGAAAATGAAAAGGCGCCTTTGCTCGAGCTGGCAGGGAAAAGAACAGAATAGGCATGGCACGTCGTTTGGCGTGCTTTTTTTAAAGAGAAAGAAGGATCAGTATGGCATATATCGAAGTGAAGCACCTGTACAAGCGTTATCACATGGGAGAAAACGTCATTGAGGCCAACCGGGACGTTAATTTCGAAATCGAAAAAGGCGAGCTGGTGATCATCCTCGGGACTTCAGGCGCAGGAAAGTCAACGCTGCTCAATGTTTTAGGCGGAATGGACGTCTTTGACGAAGGCGAAGTCATTATTGACGGCACCGATATTGCAAAGTTCAATGACCGCAGGCGGACGGACTACAGGAGAAACGACATCGGTTTTGTCTTTCAGTTCTATAATCTGGTCGCCAATCTGACTGCTAAGGAAAATGTCGAACTGGCTGTTGAAATCGTTTCTGACTCGCTTGATCCGGTCAAAGTTCTGACGGACGTCGGCTTAAAGGAGCGCATTGACAATTTTCCGGCACAGCTTTCGGGAGGAGAGCAGCAGCGCGTTTCAATTGCCAGGGCAGTTGCCAAGCAGCCCAAACTTCTGTTATGCGATGAACCGACCGGTGCCCTGGATTACGAAACGGGCAAACAGGTTTTGAAGATTTTGCAGGACATGTCGCGAAAAAACGGGACGACAGTCGTGATCGTCACGCATAATTCTTCTTTGGCACCGATTGCCGACCGCGTGGTTCATATGAGGGATGCGACCGTCAGCCGCATTGAGATCAACGACCATCCGATGGATATTGAAAAGCTTGAGTATTAACGCGAGGTAACGGAAATGAAAAGGAAAAAATACTGGAAAGACGTTTTCCATGCCTTTACGGTCTCATTCGGAAGAACGCTGTCAGTCGTTTTCTTATTGGCACTTGGCGCAATGGCATTGACGGGCTTGAAGGTGACGGGACCGAATATGCAGAATACCGCTCAGGAATATGTATCGAAAACAAAAATGGCTGATTTTTACGTCACGTCGGACTATGGACTGACCGGGACGGAGAAGGCGGAACTGAACAAAATCAAGGGAGTTCAAGTTGAACTGGCAAATTTGACCGACGTCACCATCAAACATACGAACAGTGCCGTTCGGATTTTCTCGGTTCCGAAAAAAATGTCTCTGTGTACGCTGATTTCCGGCAGAATGCCAAAAAACGACACGGAGATTGTCTTAGGTCCGTCTCTTCAGAAAAAATACAGAGTCGGCGACAAAATCGTTTTTTCAAAGGACAAGGCAAGACTTTTGCAAAAAAACGCCTATACGGTTGTCGGATTCGCCAAGTCGGCCGATATCTGGGACAATTCGACCATGGGAAGCTCTTCTGCGGGGACAGGTGAACTGAAAGGATATGCGTTTGTTTCCAAAAAAGCGTTCGACTCTGCATTTTATACGATTGGAAGAATCAGGTTCGACAATCTGGCCAGTTATCCCTACTATACGGATGACTATGACAAGAAGGCAGAAGATGACCAGAGAATTCTCAAAGACAGGCTTAAAGAAATCGGCCGGACAAGGCTTGATCAGCTGAAAGCACAACCGTTGAAAGAAATTGAAAGGACGAAGCAGAAACTGACTGGTCTTAAAGAAGACATCGAACAGGCAAAAAGAAACGGCGTTCCCGCTTTGATGCTTGAAAAGCAGCAGGAACAGTACAATCGGGGAATAGCGAAAGTCAAAGCGGGCGAAAACAAGATTTCACGGATGAAAAGACCTGCCTACACAATTGATACCAGAAAAGGCATCGCCGGCTCAGACGGTTATGAAACCTATAAGAATGCAACAACGAGCATTTCGGCGGTCGGCAACGTCTTTCCGGTGGTGCTGTATCTTGTCGCTGCGCTGGTGACCCTGACGACGATGACGAGATTTGTGGATGAGGAACGTCTGAATGCGGGACTGCTCCGTGCCCTTGGTTATACGAAACGGCAAGTGATTTCCAAATTTGTCATTTATGGTTTTGTGACAAGCATGTCAGGGACTTTAATCGGCATTCTGGTCGGCAACTTCCTTTTGTCGCCGATGATCAGCGACATCATTTCGAAAACTACGGTTGTCGGTTCCGAAAAGCTCGGCTTCTACTTGTCATATACGCTTCTTACGGTTGCGGCAGCACTCATCTCGTCCGTCCTTCCGGCATTGCTGGTTGCCAGACGGAATCTCAGCGAAGATCCTGCTCGTTTGATGCTGCCAAAGCCCCCGGTTTCCGGCTCGAAGATTCTGCTGGAAAAGATACCGTTTCTTTGGCAAAGGCTGTCATTTACGCAAAAGGTAACCGCAAGAAATATTTTCCGCTACAAACAGCGCATGCTGATGACGATTTTTGGCGTGGCAGGCTCGGTCGCCCTGCTGTTTTCCGGCCTTGGCATCCAGACATCGGTTTCCGGCGTTTCCAGGCGACAGTTCGGACAGATTCTCAAATATGACATGCTTGTGTTCAGGAATTCAGGAAAATCAGCTGATAAAAGGGCTGAATCGAATCAGCTGCTGGCAAAAAAGGCACGGGCTTGGGAAAATATCATGATTAAATCGGTTCATGGTAAAAATAACAGCTCACTGTTCGTTTTTCCGGACAGCAACATAAATTCGTTCGTTGATCTGCATGAAAGACAAAGTGATCAGAAAATTTCCCTGGGAGATTCCGGTGCCGTATTTTCAGAAAAGCTCGCAAGTCTCTACGGAGTGAAAAAGGGTGATTCAGTCAGGCTTAAAATCAACGGCAGAAAAGTCAGGGTCAAGGTTTCGGGAGTTGCCGAAATGTATGCCGGACACTTCATCTACATGACGAAGGCTTATTATGAAAGGGCAGTGCATGATTCGTATCGGTCCAATGTCGCAATCGTCAGGTTAAGGGATCAGGACATCGAAAACGTCGAAAATACCGCGGCGGACTTCATCAAGCTTCCTGACGTCTACAGCGTGTCTCAAAATACGTCTTTGATCAGACAGCTTGCTTCCGTCGTTGATTCGCTGCAAATGGTCATGGTGATCCTGACCGTACTGTCCGTTCTGCTTGCCATTGTCATTCTCTATAATCTGACCAACATCAATGTTGCAGAACGGATTCGCGAGCTTTCGACCGTTAAGGTTCTTGGGTTTCACAACAGGGAAGTTACTCTTTACATCTATCGCGAAACCATCGTGCTGTCGGTCGCAGGAATTGTTTCAGGCCTTTTCTTCGGGCAGATCATGCATAAAATCATCCTGAAGATGATCGGTTCCGATTACATCATGTTTGATCCGAGCGTGCCGCTTGGAGTCTATCTGATTCCCGTGGCGGCAATCGTCTTCATCCTCTTTGTCCTGGGATGTTTCGTCAACCACAGGCTGAAGGGAATCGACATGCTGGAAGCGTTGAAGTCCGTTGACTAGCATGATTGGCGATGCTGAAGGAAGCAGAATGGACATTTCCTGCCGAATGACGGGTAAATGATTTTCCATATAAAGATTTTAGGTTATGGGTATGATATAATTTTAGTTGATTACATTCTCAAAAAAGACGAAGAAAGTGAAATTATGCAGACATTAAGGATTGAACATTTAACCAAGACCTATGGCGAAAAGACGTTGTTTGAGGATGCTGACTTCATCATCAACGAACACGACCGCATCGGTCTGATCGGAACGAACGGTTCAGGAAAGACAACACTGCTCAACGCAATCAGCGGAATCGATCCGGCTGATTCGGGAGAACTGACTGCCCCGAACGATTATCGCATCGGGTATTTGAAGCAGATTCCCGAACTTGATGATTCAAAAACGATTATCGAGGCTGTTTTTGAAGGAGCAGGACCGGTTTTTCAAACCATCAGAAATTACGAAGAGGCACTGGAAGCATACGGGGCAGATCCTGAAAACGAAAAGCTGGCCAGGCGCTATGCCGATGCCGAAGACAAGATGAATCAGGAAGATGCATGGACCGCAGAAAGCGATGTCAAGACGATCTTGACGCAGCTTCACATCAGCGACTGGAACCAGAGAATCGGCACTCTTTCGGGCGGGCAGCTGAAACGCGTCGGGCTGGCTCAGGTTTTGATTCAGGCACCGGATCTTCTGATTTTAGACGAACCGACGAATCATCTTGATTTTGATTCGATCGAGTGGCTTCAAAGCTACCTTGCTTCATACAAGGGGGCGCTTCTGGTCGTTACGCACGACCGGTATTTCCTGGATCAGATTGCTTCGCGGATCATTGAGCTTTCGTTTGGAAAACTGTATTTCTATACCGGAAACTATCAGGATTTCGTTGCGCAAAAAGCAGAACGAATCGAACGCGAACTGGCTGCCGAACACAAGCAGCAGCAGCTTTACAAAAAAGAGCTTGCCTGGATGCGTACCGGAGCCAAGGCCAGAACTACCAAGCAACAGGCTCGCATCAATCATTTCAACGAGTTGAAGGATAACCTGAACAAAGTGCAGGTTGACGGAAAAGTCGACATCAGTCTTGGCCAGACGCGGCTCGGCAAAAAAGTGCTCGAAGTCAGGAAAGGATCGCTGACGCTTCAGAATCACAAGATTATCAATGATTTTGATCTGCTGGTCAAAGCCGGTGACAGAATCGGAATCACCGGCGTCAATGGTGCCGGCAAATCCAGTTTTTTGAACATGCTTGCAGGCGATTTGCCGCTTGATTCGGGCGAGCTGATTGTCGGTGAAACCGTTAAGCTGGCCTACTATCGGCAACAAACGGAGAAAATCCCCGAAGACAAGCGGATCATCAATTACTTGAACGAAGTCGGACAAAGCGTCGTCAACAAAAACGGCGAACGCGTCAGCACGACACAGCTGCTCGAACAGTTTCTTTTTCCGCGTTTCATGCATGGAACCCTGATCAGAAAATTATCGGGCGGCGAAAAGAGAAGACTGTACCTGCTGAAATTATTGATGTCTTCACCAAACGTGCTGCTGCTTGACGAACCGACCAATGATCTTGACATCGGAACCCTGACGATTCTTGAGGATTATCTCGAATCGTTCGCGGGAACGGTCATCACCGTTTCTCATGACCGCTATTTTCTGGACAAGGTTGCATCAGACCTTCTGATCTTCAAGGGTCAGGCACAGATAACCCGTTATACGGGAATGTTCACCGACTATCTGAAGCAGGAAGCTCATGATGAAAGAGAAACTGTCATACCGCAAGAAAGCAGCGAAGATTCTTCAACGGAAGAAAAGAAAGTCCCGAAAGAAAAAACCAGGCTGACTTATGCGGAACAAATGGAGTTTGACAAGCTGGAACAGGAAATTGAAGAGCTTGACGAACGCAAGACGAGGATTCAGGAGGAAATGAATGACGTTCCGGGATCGGATTACGGCAGGCTTGGCGATTTGCAGCGTCAGATTGACGAAATAGATCAGCGGAGCGAAGAAGCAATGGAACGCTGGGAGTATTTAGGACAGTATGTATAGGGAGGATTTACGATGGCAGAATTAGAAGAACCGTATTTGCAGCTGATCCGCGACATTTTGGATCATGGACACAGAAAAGACGACAGGACGAAGACAGGAACCTTAAGCCTGTTCGGATACCAGATGCGCTTTGATCTCAGCAGGGGATTCCCGCTGCTGACTACTAAAAGGGTTCCGCTGGGACTGATTAAGAGTGAGCTTTTATGGTTTTTAAACGGCGATACGAACATTCAGTATCTTCTTAAGCACAAAAACCACATTTGGGACGAATGGGCATTTAAGAAGTGGATTGAATCAGACGAGTACGAAGGACCCGATATGACGGATTTTGGCTTGCGCTGCCAGAAAGACCCTGAATTTGACAAAGTCTATCGGAAACAGATGAAGCTTTTTTGCGACAGAATGGTAAATGATGATGAATTTGCCGGAAAATACGGTGATTTGGGCAACGTTTACGGCGCACAATGGCGTCACTGGAAGACGAGCAAGGGCGAGACAATCGATCAGATCAGGAACGTGATCGAAGCAATCAAGACCAATCCTGATTCGAGGCGTCTGATTGTCACCGCATGGAATCCGGAGGACGTGCCGACAAGCGCTTTGCCTCCCTGCCATTCGCTGTTTCAATTTTACGTAAATGACGGGAAACTCAGCTGCCAGCTTTATCAGCGAAGCGGTGACGTTTTTTTAGGTGTGCCGTTCAACATCGCAAGCTACTCGTTGCTGACGCATCTGATTGCCCGCGAGTGCGGCCTTGAAGTCGGTGAGTTCGTGCATACTTTGGGGGATGCGCACATTTATTCGAATCATATCGAACAGGTTGAAGAACAGCTTGAAAGGACTCCGAAGAAGGCACCGACGTTATGGCTCAACCCTGAAAAGAAGCATTTGGAAGACTTTGACGTTGATGACATCAAGGTCATCGGCTATGATCCGGCACCGGCAATCAAGGCACCGGTTGCTGTCTGACAGGGGGCATTGAAATGTTAGCATATATCTGGGCTGAGGATTCCGAACACCATATCGGCATCAACGGAGGGCTTCCGTGGCACCTGCCGAATGATCTGGCCTATTTTAAGCGTCAGACACTGGGGCATCCGATGATTATGGGCAAAAGAACGTTTGACAGTTTCCCGACGCTTCTTCCCGGGAGGCTGCACGTTGTTTTGACCCACAGCATTGAATTTGAAAAAGAGTACGCGGATAATGATCAGGTCGTCGTTGTTCATGACGAAGACGATTTAAGAAAGTGGCTTGAGGAACACGATTCTGAAATGACGTTCGTCATCGGCGGTGCATCTTTGTTTGAAATGTTCAAGGATGACGTCGATCTGCTTTATGTCACGAAAATCAAAGGAAAGTTTGAAGCGGACACGACAATGCCGAAGCTTGAAATGGACCGTTTTGCCTTAAAATGCGAAGAAAAGGGAATGACGGACGAAAGGAATAAATATCAGCACACGTTCTTCGTGTATGAAAGAAAATAACTCAAAGAGCGCAGCCCGCATATTACTGTGGACTGCGCTCTTCAAGTCGTGACTATGCACGGCGAATTACATCAGTTGAACGGTTCCGCCTGATAACGAAATGCATAACGCCGCCAGTGCGCTGAGCGTGATTCCCGTCGGAACCAGAATATTTGAAATCAAGAACAGTTTTTCCCGGCTGAGCATGAACATCCCCAGTAAAGTCAAGACGGATGCGATTACGGAAATAAAATTCATTTGCGAAAAAACCAGGATGAAACTGGCGATGTAGCCGACCGCAAAGACAGGGTAGACAAAATTCCAATGCTTAAAATATCTGATGCTGGTGTAGATGATCATCAAAACTGCGACTCCGCACAGCAACCCGAACGAAACCCATCCGCCTGGAAAGAATTTCAAGCCGAAACAATACGGGAAAAGCGAGCTGACTGTGGCAATGATGGTGAAATCAAGCGAAATTTTGCCCATCGTCGTGCCGGCACGGGTATTGACCATGCTGACTGAAATAATTTGCAGAATTATATAAATCATGCATGTTCCGAACATGATTGAAACGGCTGTCGTCATACTGATATCCTTGGCCAGAATAGCCTTGACGATATTGACGATGCCGATGCCGCC